>JBAZID010000005.1 GCA_041651995.1 Sulfuricella sp.
GGCAGTCTTCGGGAATACCGCCTCGATAGCTTCCGGGAAGCCTTTCAGTCCATCGACGCAGGCGATGAAGATATCCTGCACACCACGGTTCTTGAGTTCGGTCACGACTTGCAGCCAGAATTTGGCGCCCTCGGTCTGGGCGATCCAGATGCCCAGCAGTTCCTTCTCACCCGCCAGATTGATACCCAATGCCAGATACACGGCCTTGACCCGCACCGCGCCGCTATCGCGCGCCTTGACGTGGATGCAGTCGAGATAGACGATGGGATACAGGGCGTCCAGCGCTCTGGACTGCCAGGCCTTGGCATCGTCAATCACCGCATCCGTAACCGAGGAAATCAGCGACGGCGAAACTTCGGCGCCATACATTTCTTCCAGGTGGCCTTGAATCTCCCGCACCGTCATGCCGCGCGCGTAGAGTGACAGAATCTTCTCGTCGAAGCCCGTCCAGCGGGTCTGGTGCTTGGGGATCAGTTGCGGCTCGAAACTGCCGTGGCGGTCGCGGGGAATGTCGATGGGCAGTTCGCCGAATTCGCCCTTGAGGGTCTTCTTGCTCTTGCCGTTGCGGGTGTTGCCGGCAGGGTTGACGACCGGCTCGTGTTTGGCGTGGCCCAGATGTTCGGCCATCTCGGCCTCAAGTGCCCGCTCCACCAACTTCTTGGTGAGCTGCTTAAGCAGCCCGTCTTCCCCAATCAGGTCTTCGGGTTTCTTGTAATCAGCCAGTAGGCTGTCCAGCAGTTCGTTGCTTACGGTCATTACAGCTCCTTTCTCCAGGACGGCAGTTTCCTGCCAAATGACCGTTTACACAAAAATTCTTACACCCCTAACGGATGACCATAAAGGCCATCCGTTTGTTCGTGTCGCTACCGCGACGTCAGCAAGAATCAGCCCATGAAGAGCGCAATCGATATTGCACCGAATGAAATGAGGTTCGCATTGAGGCGCCGAATTGCTCAAGTTGCTTCGCACCCCTGCTAAAATCTATTCGCCCAACTCGCAAAAACACCCGGTGAAATGCGCTTCGCTTGCGAAAGGAGGAAAAACACGCATTCTTGATCCCGTTCGAGACCCCGATTCAGGTGCTTCCAGGTGGCGCTATTGGGGTGATCCGTGACAGGCCGGGACCCCATTGGCCGAGACAATCAAGGCGCTCATGCCGTTTCACCCGGCAATCTCAGCCTGACGTCAATACCGAACCGCTTGCAGACGGACAGAACTTTTCCGATCTGGGCTGTCGCTTTCCCTTGCTCCAGGCCGTTAAGAAATGGCAAACTGACGTTGCATAGCGCGGCGGCATCGCGTTGAGTCAGTCCAGATTCCTTGCGAACGGCCCGAAGAATATCCCCAAGCTCGACGACAGAGGAAATACCAACTTCCCTGTTTGTCATAGCCCCTCCAATAAAGATAAACGATCGTTGAATTTTGCCTTGTATTAGCCCTTAATACAACAAAAACTCAACGATCGTTGATTATTTATGCCGGGCATTGCCTGATGATGGCAGACCCCAGATGGCCTGCTTCTTCTTGGCTTGGGCGGCGGCTTCCTGTTTGAACCGGGATTATCCATTGGAATACACGGTCATGTAGGAGCGCCGCCCCCGGCGCGAATCGCGGCGAGGGCGCCGCTCCTACAGCGGTGTTTTTGGCCCCAATGGATAATCCGGGTTGAAGGCGGCGCCCGCAGAGAATTTCGGCGCTGTCGTTGCTGCGATCTTGCCCCCCCCTCATGCTTAAACAGAACTTTAATCGTCCTCTTCCTGAGCCTTGAACTGGGACATCAGCGCCTGCTGCACCGCGGGCGGCACTGCGGCGTAGCGGCTGAATTCCAGCGCATAGGCGCCTTGCCCGCTGGTCAGCGAGCGCAGCCTTGACTGGTAGTCGTTGAGCTCGGCCAGGGGGACTTCGGCGGATATGGCTGAAGTGTTGCTACCGCGCGGCTGGGTGCCGGTGACATGGCCGCGCTTGCCGGCGATATCGGCGGCAAGGTCGCCGATGGCCGATTCCGGGCCCAATATCTCGATGTTGACGATCGGCTCCAGCAGGATGGGGCTGGCCGCCTTGACCGCCGCGATGACCGCCTTGCGCCCGGCAACGACGAAGGCCACTTCCTTGGAATCCACCGGGTGGTGCTTGCCGTCGTAGACCACGACGCGGATGTCCTGCACCGGGTAGCCGGCAATCACGCCCGCCTCCAGCGCCTGTTTCACGCCTTTTTCCACGGCTGGCATGAATACGCCTGGAATGGTGCCGCCCTTGACCGCGTCCACGAATTCATAGCCGGTCCCGCGCGGGAGCGCCTCGATGCGCAGGAACACTTCGCCGAACTGCCCTGCTCCACCGCTCTGTTTCTTGTGGCGGTAGTGGCCTTCGGCGTTACTGGCGATGGTTTCACGGTAGGGAATGCGCGGCGGACGGGTGTCCACTTCCAGCTTGTAGGCTTGCGCCATCTTGTCCAGCTTGGCGCGCAGGTGCAATTCGCCCAGGCCGCGAATCACCGTTTCATTGGTGGCCGGATGACGTTCAACCATGAAGGTGGGATCTTCCATTTCCAGCTTGTGCAGGATCTCGAACAGGCGTTGTTCATCGCCCTTGCGCCGGGTTTCAACCGCCAGACCGTGCATCGGTTTGGGGAAATCCAGGGGGCGCAAATGAATGTGGTCCTCGTCGTGCGAATCGTGCAGCACCGCGTCGAACTCGATTTCCTCCGCCTTGGCAACGGCGCCGATGTCGCCCGGCAGCAGAATATCGGTCTCGACGTAATCCTTGCCCTGCAGCAGGTACAGGTGCCCGGCCTTGAAGGGGCGCTTGCCATTGCCGATGAACAGTTGCGCGTCGCGCCTGAGCGTCCCCTGATGGACCCGGAACACGCCCATCTTGCCCACATAGGGGTCGATGATGACTTTGAATACATGGGCCAGGACATGTTTGCCGGCATCCGGCTCGGCATGAAATTCCAGCGCGGAAGCGCCTTCGCCCTTGAGGAAGGGCGGCGCATTGCCTTCAGACGGATTGGGCGCGAGCCTGGCAATCACATCCAGCAACGCGCCCACGCCTGTGCCGCTTTTCGCGGCGGTGAAGCACACCGGCACCAGATGTCCTTCACGCAACGCCTTTTCGAACGGCGCATGCAATTGCTCCGGGCTTAATTCCTCGCCCTGCTCCAGGTAGATGGCCATCAAGTCCTCGTCCACCTCCACCACCTGGTCGATCAGCGCCGTATGCGCTTCCCTGACCGAGGAAAAATCGGCGTCGCCGTCGGGGTTGAAGAAACAATCCACCACATCCTGCCGGCCATGCGCCGGGAGGTTGATGGGCAGGCACTCCTTGCCGAAGCTTGCCTGAATGTCTGCCAGCAAGCCCGGCAAATCGAGGTTCTCGGCATCGATCTTGTTGACCACGATCATGCGGCACAGCCCGCGCGCTGCGGCCGCTTTCATCATGCGCCGCGTGGCCAGCTCGATCCCCGCCTGGGCATTGATCACCACCACGGCGGTATCTACTGCTGCCAGGGCGCCGATCGCCTGGCCTGAGTAATCCGGATAACCCGGGGTATCGATGAGGTAAATATGCTGCCCCTGATGGAAAAAATTCACTACCGCGGAATTGAGAGAGTGGCCGCAGTCTTTTTCCAGCGCATCGAAATCGCAGACGGTGCTGCCCTTTTCCACACTGCCCTGGCTGGCGATCGCGCCAGCCTTGAAAAGCAGGGATTCGGCCAGCGTCGTTTTGCCGCTGGCGCCATGGCCGGCAAGCGCCAGGGTTCGTATGGAAGTTACAGGATCGTTTGGCATTTCAAGTCCTTTCGATTATTGTTTAGTGCTGTGAATTTGAATCCGGACCGCGATATCTGAATTATAGCCTTCCGGCTTCCGCTGGAAAAATTTCTGTGGCACTTGAACCGGGGTGAATTACCAACAGACAGGGAGTATCCATCATGACCAATGCGGAAACCATCGCGCGCCATCCTTCGCTGGCTGAACACCAGTCCCGCCTCGTAACTGCGGCGGAAGCCGTTACTCCGGTTCAGCCCGGCCATCAGGTTTATCTCGGCAGCGCCTGCGCCACGCCTCGCCTGCTGGTGGAAGCACTGGAAAATCTGGCCAGCCCGCCCCCTGATGTCACGCTGTTGCACTTCTTCAATTACGATGCGATTCCGCATCAGAACAACAAACCCAACACCCGCTACCGGCACAAATGCTTTTTTGCCGGCGCGGATGAACGTGCCGCCGTGGCAAGCTTGCAGGCCGAATACATACCCGTCTCCTTATCCCAGGTACCCGGGCTGGTCGAAAATGGCCGCATCCCGGTTGATGTCGCGCTGGTGCAAGTCTCGCCACCGGATGAATTCGGCTATGCCAGCCTGGGTGTTTCCGTGGACATCACCGTGTCCATGGTGCAACACGCCAGGCATGTCATCGCCGAGATCAACCCCAATATGCCACGCACCATGGGCGACAGCCTGATTCACATCAGCCGCTTTGACGCCATGGTGTGGAACGATACCGCTATCATCGAACCCCCGCTCACGCCGGCCGATGAAGTGGTCGAGCAGATTGCGCGCAATATCGCCAGCATCATCGAGGACCGCTCCACCCTTCAGATCGGCCTCGGGCGCCTGCCCCAGGAAGCGCTGAAATACCTGATGGACCGCCGCGATCTGGGCATCCACTCGGACCTCATCACGGATGCCATCGTGCCGCTGGTGGAGAAAGGGGTCATCAATGGGCGGAAAAAAAGCCAGTACAAGGGCATGGTCGTTGCCAGCTACTGCATGGGGACACGAAAACTTTACGACCTGATCGACCGCAACCCGTTCTTTTCCATTCAGGCCATCGAAAGGGTGAGCGATATTCATTCGATTTCGCAGCAACACAAGATGGTTTCGGTGAGCCAGGCCTGCTCGGTGGATTTGACCGGGCAGATTTGCAGCGATCAGTTCGAGGGCCATTTCTGCGGCGGGGTAACGACCCAGCCCGAATTTATCCGTGGCGCCGCCCAGTCGCCGGGAGGCAAACCCATCATCTGCCTGCAATCCACCGACGATAGCGGAAAAACCTCGCGCATCCGCCCGCTCCTGCAAGGAGGCGAAGGCGCCACCATTGCACGTTCGGATGTCCATTATGTGATCACCGAATATGGCGTCGCCTACCTGTTCGGCAAATCCATACGGGAACGCGCGCTCGCGCTGATCCAGATCGCTCATCCGGATTTCCGCCCGTGGCTGCTGGATGAAGCGAAAAAACTGCACTATATGGGGCCGGAGCAGTCCCTGAGGAACCAGGATGAATATCCCGCTGAAGAAGAACGGCGCATTACCCTGAGAAACCAGAAGGCTGTCCTGATTCGCCCCACCCGGAAGGAAGATGCGCCAGCACTGCAACAGTATTTCCAGCGCATGATCAAGGAGGATCGCTACACGCGTACCTTCTGGCGCCTGAATCAACTCTCTGATAGTGAAGCGCAGCGCCTGTGCAATGTAAACCAGGACAGCGACGTCGCATTCCTGGTGGTCTCGGGTTCAGCTGGAAACGAGACGCTGATTGCCAGCGCCTGCTATTTCGTCAACGCCTCGACCAATATGGCCGAAGTCGCCTACATGGTGTCGCCCGAATGGCAGGGCGTGGGAATAGGCAAGGCCTTGCAGTTGAGACTGCTGGAGCATGCAAAAGCCAGGGGCTTGCGCGGATTCAGTGCGGAAATCCAGACCTACAATGCCAACATGATCAATCTTGCCAAACAGGCCTGTGACAACATCACCATCGCCCGGCACGGGGACACCCATGAGGTCACCATGCTGTTCGAATAACGGATCAAGAAACCGGCACCAACCCCTCCCGGCCTCCCCTTGTCAGGGGAGGAGAAAGCCCGCCTCCCCCCTGAGGGGGGTTAGGCAGCGGCCAGGCTTCTGGTGTAGTGGTTGCATGCTAAACGCCACTAGCTCTTGAACAGCAGCGCCTTGAGTTGGTTCAGCTTGTCGCGCATCTCGGCCGCGCGCTCGAATTCGAGGTTCCGGGCGCAGGCCAGCATTTCCTTTTCCAGCTGCTTGATTTCCCTGGTCAGCACCTTCTCGTCCAGATGCTGGTAGTGCGCCAGTTCCTGCGCCACCTTGAGTTCCTTCTGCGCGGTCTCGAGGTCGAACACGCCGTCGATGATGTCCTTGATGCGCTTGGACACGCCCTTGGGCGTAATGCCGTGCTCCTCATTCCAGGCGATCTGCTTGGCGCGGCGCCGTTCGGTCTCGTCGATGGCTTTCTGCATGGATTTGGTGATCCTGTCGGCATACAGAATCGCCGTGCCGTTGATGTGGCGCGCCGCCCGGCCGATGGTCTGGATCAGCGCGCGCTCGGAACGCAGGAAGCCTTCCTTGTCGGCATCGAGTATCGCCACCAGCGAGACTTCCGGGATATCCAGCCCCTCGCGCAGCAGGTTGATGCCGACCAGCACGTCGAACAGCCCCAGGCGCAGGTCGCGGATGATTTCCACGCGTTCCACGGTGTCGATGCCGGAGTGCAGGTAACGCACCTTGACGCCATGATCGGAGAGGTAATCGGTCAGGTCCTCCGACATGCGCTTGGTTAGCGTCGTGACCAGCACGCGCTCGCCCAGCACCACTTTTTGCCTGATGGTCGGCAGCAGGTCGTCCACCTGGGTGGACGCGGGGCGCACCTCAAGAACAGGGTCGAGCAGGCCGGTGGGGCGCACCACCTGCTCGACGATCTGGGAAGCATGCGTGGCTTCGTAATCGGCGGGCGTGGCGGAAACGAAAATGGTCTGGCGCATGACTTTTTCGAATTCGTCGAAGCGCAGCGGGCGGTTGTCCAGCGCGGAAGGCAGGCGGAAACCGTAATCCACCAGGTTTTCCTTGCGCGCCCGGTCGCCCTTGTACATCCCGCCCACCTGGGTGATGGTGACGTGACTCTCGTCAATGAACATCAGCGCGTTGGGCGGCAGGTAGTCGATCAGGGTCGGCGGCGGATCGCCCGGATTGCGCCCGGAGAGGTGGCGCGAGTAGTTCTCGATGCCCTTGCAGAAGCCGATTTCGTTGAGCATTTCGAGGTCGAAACGGGTGCGCTGCTCGATGCGCTGCGCCTCCACCAGCTTGTTGTTCTTGTGGAAGAATTCGATGCGCTCGCGCAGTTCCAGGCGGATTGTGTCGACCGCCCGCAACACCGTGGAGCGCGGCGTGACGTAGTGGCTGGAAGGATAAACGGTAAAGCGCGGCACTTTCTTCTGTATATGCCCGGTCAGCGGGTCGAACAGCGACAGGCTTTCGACTTCATCGTCGAACAGCGAAACGCGGATCGCCAGCTCGGCACTCTCCGCCGGGAAGATGTCCAACACATCGCCGCGCACCCGGAACGTGCCACGGCTGAATTCGACGTCGTTGCGGTCGTACTGCATCTCGGAGAGGCGCTTGATGGCCTCGCGCTGGCCGATCTTCTCGCCCTGGCGCAGGTGCAGGATCATGCCGTGGTAGTCCACCGGGTCGCCGATACCGTAGATGCACGACACCGAGGCGACGATGATGCTGTCTTCCCGCTCCAGCAGGGATTTGGTGGCGGACAGGCGCATCTGCTCGATATGCTCGTTGATCGCCGAATCCTTCTCGATGAACATATCGCGCGAGGGGACATAGGCCTCGGGCTGGTAGTAATCGTAGTAGGAAACGAAATACTCCACCGCGTTCTCGGGGAAAAACTCGCGCATCTCGGAGTAAAGCTGCGCCGCCAGCGTCTTGTTGTGCGCCAGGATAATGGCCGGCCGGCCCAGGCGTGCGATTACGTTGGCCATGGTGAAAGTCTTGCCGGAACCGGTTACCCCGAGCAGGGTCTGGAAAGACAGCCCGTCATCCAGCCCCTCCACCAGCGAACGAATAGCCTCGGGCTGATCGCCGGACGGCTCGAATGGCTGGTGAAGTTTGTATGGGCTATTGGGAAAAGTGACGATCACAGGTAGAATTTGAACGCTTATTTAAACCCAAGAATTGTACCATGCGGGCCATACCGGCCTGCCCCACTCAAGGATAGAACTTTGGAACTGTCACAGCGCGTTCAAGCCATCAAGGAATCCCCCACCCTCGCCGTCACGGCCCGCGCAGCCAAGCTGAAATCAGAGGGAAAAGACATCATCGGCCTGGGTGCGGGCGAACCCGATTTCGACACCCCGCAGCACATCAAGAATGCGGCCAAGAAAGCCATCGACGACGGCTTCACCAAGTACACTCCGGTGGGGGGTATCCCCGGCCTGAAAAACGCCATCATCGCCAAGTTCAAGCGCGACAACGGCTTCGACTACAACAACCGCGAAGTCATCGTCGGCGTCGGCGGCAAGCAGACCATCTTCAACCTGGTGCTGGCCGTCATCAACCCCGGCGACGAAGTCATCGTCCCGGCCCCCTACTGGGTTTCCTATGCCGACATCACCCTGGTTGCCGAAGGCAAGCCGGTGATCGTCAACTGCGGCATCGAGCAGGGCTTCAAGATCACCCCCGCGCAACTGGCCGCCGCCATCACCCCGAAAACCAAGCTGTTCATGATCAACAGCCCATCCAACCCGACCGGCGCGGTCTACACCCTGGCCGAACTGCAAGCCCTGGGCGAGGTGCTGAAAAAGCATCCCCAGGTGCTGGTCGCCAGCGACGACATGTACGAGCACGTCAACCTCTCGGGCGAGAAATTCTTCAACATCCTCAACGCCACCCCGGAGCTGAAGGACCGCTGCATCGTGCTGAACGGCGTATCCAAGGCCTACTCCATGACCGGCTGGCGCATCGGCTACGCCGCCGGCCCGGAAAAAATCATCAAGGCGATGGAAATCCTGCAATCCCAATCCACCTCGAATGCGACCTCCATCTCCCAGGTGGCTGCCCAGGAAGCGCTGGATGGCGACCAGGGCTGCATCACGCCGATGGTCAAGGCCTTCCGCGAACGGCATGAATTCGTGGTGCGCCGCTTCAATGAAATGAAAGGCCTCAAATGCATCAAGGCCGGCGGTGCTTTCTATGCCTTTCCCGACGCCCGCGAGGCCATCGCCGACCTGCACCAGCGCGGCCTGCTCAAGGAAGCCAACGACATGGCACTGTCCGAATACCTGCTGGAAAAGGGTGTTGCCGTGGTTCCCGGCTCAGCGTTTGGAGCAGAAGGCTACTTCCGCATTTCCTTTGCCACCTCGATGAGCAACCTGGAAAATGCACTGAACAGGATTCAGCAAGCCCTGGCTTAGGGAACCAGGCCATTGCGAACCGGAACCTCAAGCGAAGTAATCTCATTTCCATAAAATCAGGAAGTTGCAGATTGCTTCGCCGCTTCTCTCCCCGCAAAGGAACTGCCTTTCCTGCCATGGCAAATCTTGTCAATTCCGCGCCCATTCCCCATACTTGGCGCATGATTAAATATCTCGCCGCTATCTGTTTGACCCTTTTTGCCCTCTCCTCCCCTGCCGCCGACCTGGCACGCGAAAAACGTCTAGCGGATGAAATCGTGGACATGATTGTCGATGGGGAACCCGTCTGGCTCAAGGCGGACAATCGTCCTTTCCTCTCCATCTACACGCCGACCACCCTGCGCCATCCGCGCGGCGCGGTTATTATCCTGCACGGTCGCGGCATGCACCCGGACTGGGCCGATGTGGCCGCCCCCCTGCGCACCGCTCTGCCAGCCAGCGGATGGCACACACTATCGCTACAGTTGCCGGTGCTCGAAAAGGATGCAAAGTACAACGATTATGTTCCGCTGTTTGCAGAAGCCGGCCCGCGCATCAATGCCGCCATCGCCTATTTGCGCGATACCGGAGTCAAGCATATCGTGCTTGCCGCCCACAGCTGCGGCGCCCACATGGCCATGCACTGGGTGGCGCGACAGGGCGACAAGGATATCAATGCCTATATCGGCATCGGCATGGGCGCCACCGACTTCGGACAAGCGATGGTGGAACCCTTTCCCCTGGAAAAAATGCATGTGCCGGTACTGGACATCTACGGCAGCGCCGAATATCCGCAGGTGCTGAATATGGCGCCCGGGCGACTGGCAGCCATCCGCAAGGCCGGCAATCCGCAATCACGGCAAGTCGTGATTCCCGGCGCCGATCATTATTTCCACGAGCACAATGGCGAGCTGGTCAAGGCCGTTGCCGAATGGCTCGGCAAACTCAAACTCTAAGAGCCTCAACCGCATGCTTTATTCACTGATCCGTTCCATGTTCTTCAGCATGGACGCCGAATCCGCCCATCACCTTGGCATGGAGGGCATGAAAACCGCCCAGCGGCTGGGGTTAATCAAGTTGCTGGCCTACCCGGTTCCCGGCAAACCCCGCACTGTGATGGGTATTGACTTCCCCAACCCCGTCGGCCTCGCGGCGGGGCTGGACAAGAACGGCGACTACATCGACGCGCTGGCAGCGCTGGGCTTCGGCTTCATCGAAATCGGCACCATCACGCCCCGCCCCCAGCCCGGCAATCCCAAGCCGCGCCTGTTCCGCATCCCGGAGGCGAATGCCATCATCAACCGGATGGGGTTCAACAACGACGGGGTGGACAAGCTGATCGAGAATGTCAGAAAAGCAAAGTACCGCGGCATCCTCGGCATCAACATCGGCAAGAACTTCGATACGCCAATCGAAAATGCGGCCGACGACTACCTCATCTGCCTGCGCAAGGTTTATCCCCACGCCAGCTACGTCACGGTCAACATTTCCTCGCCCAATACCAAGAACCTGCGCCAGTTGCAGCAATCGAGCGAACTCGAGGCCCTGCTCGACGCGCTCAAGAACGAACAGGCGAAACTGGCCCAGACCCACGGCAAACATGTCCCCCTGGCGCTGAAAATCGCCCCCGATCTGGAAACGGAACAGATCATCGAAATCGCAGACCTGCTGCTGAAATACCAGATCGAAGGCGTAATCGCCACCAACACCACGCTGTCGCGCGAAGGCGTGGCCGGGCTGTCGCACGGCGACGAAGCCGGCGGTCTCTCCGGCGCGCCGGTGCGCCTCAAGTCCACCAGCGTGGTGAAGCAGCTCAGCCTGGCGCTGGGCGGCAAGATCCCCATCATCGGCGTGGGCGGCATCATGAATGGCCTGGATGCGAAAGAGAAAATCCTTGCCGGCGCCAGCCTGGTGCAGTTCTACAGCGGCTTCATCTATCGCGGCCCGGAACTGATCCGGGAAGCGTGCGAGGAAATTTGATTCCCCTCTCCCCAACCCCTCCCCCGCGAGGGGGGAGGGGCTATGTCTCCCCTCGCCCCTTGCGGGAGAGGGGCCGGGGGAGAGGGGCGCCAGCCGTGAATATGGAAAAATGGAGCCAGCCATGCTGATCGGTGTCCCGAAAGAAATCAAGGATCACGAATTCCGTGTTGGCCTTACCCCGACAGGCGTTCGCGCCCTGGCCGCTGCCGGCCACGAGGTGCGGGTGGAAACCCGCGCGGGTGCTGCAATCGGCTATGGCGATGAACGCTATGCCGCCGCCGGAGCGCAAATCGTGGCCACGGCTGCGGAAGCCTGGACCTGTCCCATGGTGATCAAGGTCAAGGAACCCCAGCCTGCCGAGATCGCGCTGCTGCATGAAGGCCTGATACTCTTCACCTACCTGCACCTTGCCGCCGATGCCGGACTGACGCGCCAACTGGTGGAACACAAGATCGTCGGCATCGCCTACGAAACCGTTACCGATAACCAGGGCCGCCTGCCCCTGCTCATCCCGATGTCCGAAGTCGCGGGCCGGATCGCGATTCAGGCTGGCGCGGTCAGCCTGCAGATGAACCATGGCGGCAGTGGCGTGCTGCTGGGCGGGGTAGCGGGCGTCATGCCGGGGAAAGTCACGATTCTCGGCGCCGGCTCGGTCGGTACAGAGGCAGCCAAAATGGCGCTGGGGCTGGGCGCGGATACCACGATTGTGGATATCGATCTGAATCGCCTGCGCTTTCTGGACGATATTTTTGGCGGGCGCCTCAAGACCTGTTATTCGCAGACTGGCGCCATCGAGAAATTGGTCGCGGACGCCGACCTGGTGGTCGGTTCGGTGCTGATCCCCGGCAAACGCGCGCCCAAGCTGATCAGCCGTGACATGGTCTGCAAAATGCGTCCCGGATCGGTGCTGGTGGATGTCTGCATCGATCAGGGCGGCTGCGCGGAAACCTCGCGCCCGACAACTCACTCCGAGCCCACTTATGTCGAAGCAGGCGTGGTGCACTACTGCGTCACCAACATGCCCGCCGCCTGCGCCCGCACCTCGACCCAGGCACTCACCCATGCCACCCTGCCCTACGCGCTGAAGATCGCCAGCCTCGGTTACCAGGTAGCCATGAGGGAAGATAAGGGATTGATGAACGGGCTCAATCTGCATCTCGGGCAGGTGACCCATCCCAACGTGGCGGCAGACCTGGGTTATGAGTACCAACCCTACCAGCCTTAGACTTACTCCCCCTCCAGTACCTCCAGCACGTCCTGCTGGGGATGCTCCAGTTCCACCGCCTCGATCTTGCGGAAGCGGTCGCTGATCTTCTTGCTGGTGGTATGCACGTCCAGCGCGTCATCGTGCGCCAGGCGGATATGGTCGGCGAGCTTCTTCATGCGTGTGTCGAAGCGCTCGAATTCCTTGCCCAGCTTGTTCAGGGCGTCCTTGATGATGTGCACCTGCTTGCGCGTTTCCACGTCCTTCATCACCGCGCGGGCGGTGTTCAGCACCGCCATCATGGTGGTGGGCGAGACGATCCACACCCGCTTGCTCATGGCGTAATCCACCACTTCCGGGTGATAGGCGTGGATTTCGGCGAACACCGCCTCGGCCGGAATGAACATCACCGCGCCGTCGGAGGTCTCATTGGCGATGATGTATTTGCTCGCAATGTCGTCCACATGCTTGCGCACGTCCGCCTTGAACTGCCTCTGCGCTACAGTGTGGTCGGCCTCGCTGACGCCCTGCGTGAACATCCTGTGATAGTTCTCAAGAGGAAACTTGGAATCCACCCCCACCGTGCCGGTCGGCTCGGGCAGGAACAGGGCGCAATCCACCCGGCTGCCATTGGACAGCGTGTACTGCATGGCATACATGGTGGGCGGCAGGATGTTGCGGATCAGGTTCTCCAGCTGCACTTCACCGAAGGCGCCGCGCGAACGCTTGTCGCCCAGCAGCTCCTGCAGGCTGACGACATTGGTGGTGAGACCGTCGATCTTCTTCTGCGCCTCGTCGATGGTCGCCAGGCGCGCCATCACGTTGGCGAAAGTCTCGTTGGTCTTCTTGAAGCCCTCGTCCAGACGCTCCGTCACCTTGCCGCTGATCTGCTCCAGACGGCCATCCACGGTCTTGCTCAGGCCCTCGATGGTCGTCACCAGCTGCTGGGTGCTGTTCTTCATCGTGGTCTGGATCAGCTCCTGGTCCGCCCTGCCCTGCTCCGCCAGGGTCTGCATGGTCTTGGCGATCACCTCGGCGCGCATGGCGTCCTGCTTGCTTTGCAGTTGCACGCTCAGCTCAGCCAGTTGCTTCAGCAAGGCCTCGCGCGTCTGCGCCAGGCTGTCGTTCTGAGCCAGCTGCAGCGACTGCATGGCATCGCGCGTCAGTTTCAGTTCCTGTGCAACAATTTCGCGCAGGCGCTCGGAGCTTTCCAGCAAGGCATGATTCATTCGATCGCCCTGTTTCGCCAGACCATCGTGAAGATCCGTCAGCATGGCGCGGTGTTTCTCTTCCATGACCTGCGCAAGATAATCCGGCAGTTCGTGCTGCGAACGGGTCAGCCCGCCGAGCTTGATGCCAACCCACAGCGAGGCCAGCAGAATAAAAATTATCAGTACGGCAATCAGAATTTCGAGCATGTTTTTCTCCCTGCGCGGGAGTATAGCGCAGAGAAGCGCCGATTTATTCCGCCACCCCGTCATTGCGAGCGCAGCGAAGCAATCTCTATCTGGCAAATCAACAGACTACTGATTACTTCGCTACACTCGCAAAGACAGCTTACTCAGGCGTAATCATCGATCTGATGATCATCCTGGCGTGAGTTTTCCGGAGAGGGGTTTGGAATGGGCTTGCGCGGGCGCTTCTTGTGCAGCTGGTCTTCCCAGTATTCCATGGGTTTGGAGCTGCCATGATCGGGGTGAAGGGGGAAAGAGTGCTCCAGGCCACCGACCGGATCATCGGCGGCGAAATACAGGCGATCTTGCGCGTGAGTAAAAAAGGGGTTGCTGTCCAGCATGTCTTACGCCCCAATTATGGGCCGTAGGCCTGGGAAATCTTGCGTTCGGCGCCCATGCTGCCGAGCAGCGCCTTCAGTTCATCCTGCCAGGCCAGGGCAAGAGCAGTGCATTCGGCATCCTTCTCCAGAATGGCCCCGATCAGACCGGCCACCTGATCCGCCACTTCATCTGGAATCGCGCCTTGCGCGGCATCCGCCATCAGTTCGGACAGCACCGCAGCACGTTGCTGCTCCAGTTCGACCAACTCATCCCACTGCCCTTGCCGGGCAGTTTCCAGCATCTTCCCGGCGAGTAGCGCCACGGCTTCGTAGCGCTGCACTATCCAGGCTGAGCGAGTCATCTCAGGCCTTGCCGTAGCTCATCGAGGGGCGGGCGGATATTGCGGGCTGCTCCACGGGCGGCGCAACCGCCTGGACTTGCTGTCCGATCTTCTCCCACGCACCCTTGAGTTCGCCGAGCAATCGCGACACCTCATCCAGCCCATCCACATCATTGCTGATATTCGCCATCAACAGCCGGCCGCCCATGTATTCGTACAATGCTTTCAGGTTTCTTGCCAGCTCACCACCCGCCTCTTCGTCCAGGCTAACCTTGAGGCCCTCGTCGATAATGGCGATGGCCTTGGAAATGGACTCACCCTTGGCGGCAACGTTACCCTGCTGCATATATGCCTTGCCACGCAGAACAGCCAGAATCGCCGCATCAAACAACATCATGACCAGCTTGTGCGGACTGGCGTTGGCAATGCTGGTCTCGACTCCCGCCCTGGAGTAGGCATTCAGTGCGCTATGGGACATGGCATTCATTTTATTTTTTCTCCGGAATCAATCAGCTACTTGCCCCTGGCAAGTTGGCCAATTGTTGCGTCAGGTAATTGCTGGTCTGGGTCATGCTGGCGATCAGCGTATCCAGTGCGGTGAATTGCTTGCGATAACGCTCTTCGGTCAGAATCAGGCGCTGCTGGATCGACTCGCTCTGCTGCGTGATGCTTTTGATTGAAGCGTTCAGGCCATCTGTGCGGTTTTCGATCAGACCATCCGTCTCCACCATGCTCCCGGCCGCCGTATCGATCGCGCCACCATAAGCCGCCACCAGATTGGCGACACCGCCAAAGTTTCCCGAGATTGCCGCATCCAGCTTGGCAGAATCAACTTTCAGCGTACCATCTTTCTGCATGGCCACACCAATATCCGAAAGCCGCTGCAGCGAAGTGCCAGAAAGTTCGGAAGGCACGTGTCCAAGCAGATTCCGGAAAACGTTTTGCGCTGAACGGAGGGTGCTATCTCCAATCAGCGGACCACCCTGTTTGGTTGTGGCGTCATATCGCCCCAGGTCCGAGGCAACCTTGGCAAAATCGTTATATGCCTTGACCAGGGCGTTCACCCCTGCCGACAGGCCGGAGGTATCGCGTGCCACGGTCACGGAGGTTGTGCCGGTCGCCTTGAGCGAGATGGTCAGACCCTCAACCGCGTCGCTGATCGTGTTGCCACTACCCGTGATGCTGATACCGTTTATTTTCAATGCGGCATCGGCCGCCTCGTCACCCGCATTCTGGACCAGAGCGCCGGTATTGGTCGAGGGTTCATAATTGAGCGCCGCAATATCCCCGGTCACGCGCATGACGCTTGCAGTTCCTGTTTGATTGCTGGTCAGCGACAGGTAGCTGTCGCTGCCACTAGTCACTACAGTGGCCGTGATGCCGGTGTTAGCCGCATTGATCGCATCGCGCACACCCGCCAGGGTGGTGACGCTGCTGTCCAGGGCAATGGCAATGGAACTTGTGGAGGTAAACACGCCGCTCGAACCCACTCCGCCAGCAACGCTGCCGGTCTCGATGGTCATGGTACGGATACCGCTGCCAACACTTGGGTTGACGCCTGAAGTCAGTCGCTGCGCCTTGGCCAGGGAGGTCACCTCAAGCGAGTAGGTGCCACCCACTGCGCTGGACGAAGCCGAGGCCGAAGCGATGGCCGTGTCGGTCACCGTGGTTTTGTAAGAGGTGAATTTTTCCGTCGCCGTGACGCCAGTAGCGGGCACCAGGCCGGCGCCAGCAGTTTGCAACGCGGAAATGGCGCCCTTGAGAGAGCCAAGAGCGGAAATTTTTTCCTGAAATACGGCCTCTTTCTGGGCCAGCAGGGTCAGTGGACGCTGCTCGATCTGCATCAACTGGCTGACGATGCTGTTGACGTCGAGATTGGAACCGATGCCGGGGGAAGAAAGCGCCATGATGATTATCCTGCCTGGATGTTAATAGTAATATTATCGGCTTAAACAAGGCATTCTTGAAATCTGATATTGATTAATCCCGCCAACACATGAAAGTGACAATGCTCTTCAAGCCTTATCCTGCACCAGCAAGCCTTGCAACTGATCAAACGCCTTGGCGATAGCCAGAACTTCCTCTGAAGGAAACTGACGGATCACTTCCTTGGTGTCGGTGTCGACCACTTTCACCACATCGATGCCGGTTTCCTCATCCACGGTAAATTGCAGATTGCTCGCCATCATTCTCATGGCCTGATTGAGCTTCTCTGTCGCCTGCTTGAGAGAGGATGGATTCACTGTCTCCTTGGCTGCCTGCACCGCCTTGGATGGCAACTCAACCGCAGCACTGGAAGTCTTGACAACATCTGGCACCACTACTCGTTGCGTGCCCGCCTCACCCTGCGTGGATGAGCTGAAAACATTGGAACCCACTTGAGAGATCTGCATCACATTCTCCTCTTAACGGAAAAAATCCTGATCAGAAGGCCGCCCCTGACCAGGATTACTATTCCCTAACTTGACGCTTAACGCAACAGGGTCAGCACGTTGTTGGGCAACGCATTGGCTTGTGCCAGCATCGCCACACCAGCCTGTTGCAGGATCTGGTCACGAGTCATGTTGGCGGTTTCAGCCGCGAAGTCCGCGTCACGGATACGGCTACGGGCAGCGGAGATGTTTTCCGACGTCGACTGCAGGTTGGAAATTGTCGCTGCAAACCGGTTTTGCACTGCACCCAGATCGCCACGAATGCTCGATACGGTCTTGAGCGCGGCATCCATCACGGCGATGGCGCTGTTGGCGCCAGCGACGGTGCTGATGTCGACTGCGCTGACCAGGGATTGGGAAGAACCCACGGAAGTGTCGGCAGCCCCCTCAAGAATGCTGCCAGCCGTATCCGCGATGTTGGAAGATACCGAGAACGAATTGTTGGAATCGAACTCCACATAGCCCGAAACGGTTGTGCTATCAACAACGCCACCATCAACAAGCGTTTCAGGATCAACAGCAGCCCCTGCGGCATTGACGGCCGATACCGTAATGTCCTCACCGGCAGTCGAATGGTTAAAGTCCTGGATCTTGACGTCCTTGCCGTCCGCCTGGGTCAAGGTCAGGGTACCGCCACTCACAGAAGCGCTGACGCCGGTTGTGCCAGTCACCTTGTTGATCTCGGTGGACAGGGCGCTCAAGTCGGTGGTTGTTACCGCTGCGGAGATCGTTGCCGTGCTGCCGCCGCTACCCAGGGTCAGAGTCACCGTGCCGTCTGAAGACAGGGCGCTGAGTTGGGCGCTGTTATAGGCACGCGCTGTTACCCCGGTACTGCCTTCCTTGGCATTCACGGAATTGGCAATGGTATAGGCACTGTCACCAACAGACACCGAAACCGTCGAAGTGCCCAGGGTGCCGGATACTGTCAGGGTTTGTGCGGCGATGGTATTCGCGCCCGAGGTTGCACCGAGAGTCGTAGACGACGTACCCTGATCCACATCGATACTTACCGCATTTACATAGTTGTTCGCCAGGTGGGTGGTGCTTGCACCGGCCACCGTCACGCTGATGGTCTGGTTGGCGTTGGCGCCGACCTGGAACTGTTGCGCGCTGAACGAGCCATTCAACAGCTTGAGGCCGTTAAATTCAGTAGTGTTGGCGATACGGTCGATTTCCTGCTTCAGCTGGTTGACCTCGGATTGCAGCGCGGCGCGATCGGAGGCGCTGTTGGTGGCGTTGGCGGACTGAAGGGCCAGTTCGCGAATACGCTGCAGCGCGTTGCCGGTTTCAACCAGCGCGCCCTCTGCAGTCTGGGCCAGGGAAACACCGTCGTTGGCATTACGTGATGCCTGGTTCAGGCCGCGAATCTGCGATGACATGCGCTCGGAAATTGCCAGACCTGCCGCATCGTCCTTGGCGCTGTTGATGCGCAGACCGGAGGACAGGCGCTGCAGGGACTGGTTCAGCGAGCTCTGCGAGGTATTCAGGTTGCGCTGCGCGTTCAGCGAGGCGATGTTGGTGTTGATGACTTGAGCCATTTTGTTTCTCCTTCAAGCTGTTTTAAGGAATTCTCGCGGCGGCGAGTGTTTAGTTTGTTCCGCCGTCATGTTCATTAGCGGTGGGGGAGAATAAAACTTTAGTAATTTTCTTTTTTCTTTTTTCCCGCTGGCCGGAAATAGTCAGTGTTGTCGTAAAAAACGGGGCTTTCATTTTCGCTCCACCACCCCGGAACGCCCAGTAATGGCACGGGGGTAAGGGCTTGGCTGGAAAGCCGTCCGGCCGCGGCGAAATGATCCGCCAGCAATAGATCAACAGTCTGGATTTGCGCTTCAGGGGGCAGGTCAAAAAACGCTTGCTCAACTTTTATCAGCAAGCCTTTTCCGGTGAACCCGATATATGGCTTGAGCGCCTTTTCATACAATGAATGTCCGAAGATCACGAACTTCATTCTCTTTGTGACTTCCTGCCGCCGCTCACAGAACAGTTCCTTCCAGCGAAAATCCCTGATCAGGCCAGCCAGTTCGTCCTCCGCATGCAGCACCACGATGCCGCTTTCATCGAACAGGGTCAGGGCATCCTGGGTTTTTCCACGGTTTCCCTCTCCGCCCTGGGAGATGGCCTCGAAATGGCGCGCATTGATCGCCGCCTTGGTGCGCGGAAATGCCAGCCACACCAGCGCATTGAAGAGGTCGTGCCAGTTTTCCGTGCGGGTCTGCACTTCGCCGTTGAGATAAATACGCGTCTCGTATCTATCTTCCATGCGGGCCGGCTTGCCTGCCTGGGAAACGAAGCGCAGCGCGGCGCCGCTGGCGGTATAAATGGGTGGATCGAGCAGCGCGTTGTACTCTGCCAGCGTGGGCCAGCGGCCGAGTTTCGCCAGGGCGGCTCCCACGCCGCGCAGCGGCTCGAACATGGGGGATGAGTCGAGGAAATTTGGCTGCCATTCATCCATGACGGTCAAGGCAGGCGAAATACACCACGGGGTCGGGTTGCGTGCGGTTGCGCTGCGCCTGCCAGATCATCTCCCCCAGGCATTCCATGAGCTGGTGCTGGGCGTGATGCGGGTCGCCGCTGTGCTTCAACAGTTTCTGATAGCGCCCCTTGATGCCTGGCGGCTGATCGATGGAGAGTTGTTCTCCAATGGCAAGGTGCAGGCTGAGATGCAAAAACGGGTTGGTCTCACCCTGCTCGGGCAGGTAATCCTGATCCAGGTAGCGATCCGGGTCATTCAGCAGGGTGTGATATTCCGGATGTTGCAGCAGAATTTCCAGCGTCATGCTTTCGAGCGCGCTCAAGGGCTGGTGCTGACGGTATTTATGCCAGGTGTCGAAGAGAAACTGGCGCGCTTGATCGCGGTTAGGGTTAAACATGGCGAAACAATCCTAACACGGCTGCGTATTGAAACAGCTGGTTGTGGCCGTTGAAGGGCGCAAATTCGCCATTGCCGTAAAAGCCGATCAGGGGCATGCCGGGAAAACGCTTTTTCATGATCTGCAAATCCAGGTCCACGCCACCATAGAAATAGGGTCCGCGCCCCATGCAGGGGAAGCATAGGCCGAAATCGGGCATGCCCTGCAAGTCCTGTTGCAGCGTTTCCGCCATGAGCCGCATGTCACTTTCGGCAGCCAGTGGCTGGCGCATGGCCCAGAACAGTTGTTCGCCGGGCGCCGGGCGAACCGACAGGGTAACCGAGCCCTGCTGTGGATCGACAGCGATGATGGGCGCCGAACGGAAACGCCCCTCTGCAATCGCCGTGGCAGGGTCGCCATAAGTGATGCCGGCCATGACGAGATGCAGCGGCAGCTTTTCGCCGTCACGCAACTCCAGCGGCAGCTCGCGCATCAGCACGTTGAGCGCGGGCTGGCCCGCCAGCGTTTGCACGTCGAAATCATTTGAGCGGGTAATCTCGAACGGTTGCTGGCTCAGGGGGCGGATGCCCTGTGACACGCCCACCACGCCCCGCGCACCCTGGATGCGGACTTCGCAGCGCCCGGCCTGCGCCACCCTGCCGCCCTGCCAGACACAAAAAGGGCCCTGCCCGGTGGCATCGCCGGACACTCCGCCGAAGCGCTGACCGGGCTTGTCCAGCCATTCGGTATGAATGGCGTTGGGGGCCGCCAGGGTGAGCAGCAGGTCTTGCTCAGCGTGCGCCGGCAGCAGGCTGATGCCCGCGCCAAACACCATGGCAGCGGCGGCTGGAGCATCCAGAACCCAATCCTGATCGGTAAAAATGCCAGCGGCACTGCAACCGACGATCTGGGTGCAGCTTGCCGCCCGGGCGGCGGCTCGCAGCGCGGGCCGGGGATCGCGGGCGAATTCCGGAGTAAGAAACAGCAGCACGCTGCTGGCGATGGTGAGGCCCGCTTTTTCCATCGCATCAGAAACCGCCTGATAGGCCAGATCTTCGCTGGCAGAGGGGTGGGTGGCGAGGCCGGTGGCGACTTGCATGATTTTAAGCTCAATACTGTTTACTTAATGAGGCTACATGTAGGTTGGGTTAGCGGCCTTATCGCGCTTGTCCTCGGGTGATCTGGCCGGGGATAACCCAACAAACCCAAATATTCAAAACCGTTTTTTAAAAGGGAAGATTGGGTCTGTTGGGTTACGGCGCGAAAAGCCGCGCCTCTTGTACTCGGGCGCTTTAGCCGGGTGAACCCAACCTACATGACTGCTTTTCCCTGGTTCAAACCGGACTCTTGCCCTTATATTCGCACAGGTCGCGGATCAGGCATTCGCCGCACAGGGGCTTGCGCGCTTTGCACACGTAGCGCCCGTGCAGGATCAGCCAGTGGTGGGCATCATGCTTGAACTGCGGCTCGATGGCCTTGAGCAGCTTCTTTTCCACTTCCAGCACAGTCTTGCCCGGCGCCAGGCCGATGCGGTTGGCGACGCGGAAGATGTGCGTATCCACGGCGATGGTGGGCTGGCCGAAAGCGGTGTTGAGAATGACATTGGCGGTCTTGCGCCCCACACCGGGGAGTTTTTCCAGCGATTCCCTGCTGGATGGCACCTCGCCGCCATGCTGCTCCAGCAGGATGCGGCAGGTCTCGATCAGGTGCTTTCCCTTGCTGTTGTACAGTCCGATGGCGTTGATGTATTCCTTCAACTCTTCCAGACCCAGATCGAGCATGGCCTGCGGCGTATTGGCCACGGGGAACAGCCTGGCGGTGGCGAGATTCACGCCCTTGTCGGTTGCCTGTGCCGAGAGCAGCACCGCCACCAGCAGTTCAAACGGCGTGCGGTAAACCAGTTCGGTGGTGGGATGCAGATTGCCGGCTCGAAAGCGGGTGAATATTTCCCGGCGCCTGGCAGCGTTCATGGGCGAGCCGGATCATGCAGCAACGGTTGCTGCCTGTGGAGCCTGAACCGGTTCGGCCCTGGCCGCCTTGCGCTGATCAAGCCAGTTCTTGCCGGCAATCAGCAGACCCAGACCAATAAAGGCGCCGGGCGGCAATATGGCGAGCAGGAAGCCGTGGTAATCGGGAATCACGGTAATTACCCAGGCCTTGGCGGATTCGCCAAAAGCCAGGTCGATCCCGGACAGTAGCGTGCCTTTGCCAAGAATCTCGCGCATCCCGCCCAGCACGGCTAGCGTCAGGGTCAGACCCATACCGACCATGAAGCCGTCCACCATGGAGGGTAGAACCGGATTCTTGGAGGCAAAGGCTTCGGCGCGGCCCAGCACGTTGCAGTTCACCACGATGAGCGGCACGAAAATGCCCAGCACCAGGTACAGCGGCTGCATGAAGGCATTCATGGACAGATCGATGATAGTCACCAGCACGGCAATGATCAGGATGTACACCGGGATGCGGATTTCACGCGGAATCCAGTTGCGCACCAGCGACACGATGCCATTGCTGAAAGCCATTACCATGACGGTGGCAATGCCCAGCCCAACACCGTTGACCACGGTGGTGCTCACGGCGAGCAAGGGACACAGGCCGAGCAACGCCACGATACCGGCGTTGTTCTTCCACAGGCCGTTCCAGATGATTTCCTTGTAGTTCACGTCGCTCATTTTGCTTGTTCCTGTGCGGGCGGGGAGAAGACCTTCTCGCGATTGGCGGAATACCACAACAGCGCCTTGTGCACGGCCTTGACCACCGCCCGCGGCGTGATCGTCGCACCGGTCATGTAGTCGAACTGGCCGCCGTCCTTTTTCACTTTCCAGTCCTTGGACGGATATTTGTCCAGCGAAGTGCCATCAAAGCCCTTGATCCAGTTGCTCCTGGCAATTTCGATGTAATCACCTAGGCCGGGGGTTTCCTTGTGCGCTACCACGCGCACGCCGGAAATTTCACCATTCGACTTGATGGCAACGAGCAATTTGATTTTCCCCGCATAGCCGTCAGCTGCGACTGCCTCAAGCACCAGCGCCGCAGGCTGGCCATCCTTCAGCGCGCGATAAACCAGGGCCGGTTCGGCCGTGCCGAGTTCGGGCACGGCTTGCAGTTCAGCCGCATCCCTGATGATGTCGTTATCGTACAGTGCGGGCGGCAGGATCTGGGCGATCAGCGCCAGCTTGGCCTTTTTCTCGCTCGCCGCGATGTTGTCCTTGGTGGCGCCATAGGTCAGCGCCAGCAGGGTCGTACCGACCAGGGCGAAGCCGGCCAGCACCATGGCCAGCTTGACGGAATGGCGGGTATAGGAACTCATTCCTTACCTCCCTTGAACCATTTTCCGGCATGGCCGAATACGCGCGGCTGGGTGTAGGCATCAATCAGCGGCACCGCCGAGTTGAGGAACAGCACGGCAAACGCCACGCCATCCGGGTAGCCGCCAAACACACGGATGACATAAGCACTGACACCGATCCCCGCGCCAAAAATCAGTTTGCCCAGCAGCGTGGTGGGGCTGGTGACATAATCGGTGGCAATGAAAAAGGCGCCCAGCATGGTGCCGCCGGCGAATAGGTGGAACAGCGGCGATGCATACTGGCTGGAATCAAAAAGATAAAACAAACCGGCAGTGCCGAACATCGCGCCCAGGAAGGACAGCGGAATGTGCCAACTGATGATGCGCTGCTGCCACAGGAACAAGCCTCCGAGCAGGTAGAACAGCGCAATGATTTCCGTCCCCTTGCCACTGAGCGTGCTGAAAATTTCCGCGGACTGGATCTCGCCCACGAGACGATCGAGGTGAAGCTGGGTTTTCAGCGTATCCAGCGGCGTGGCCATGGTGATCGCATCGAGCCTGGCACCCGGCGGCAGCGCGCCGCCAAACATGAAATCCATCTGCTGGGCAAAACTCCAGTGGCTTTGTGCCAGCACATCCGGTGCCGGCCAGTGCGTCATGTGCGCGGGGAAGGAAATCATCAGCGCGGCGAAGCCCACCATGGCCGGGTTGAAAAGATTATTGCCCAGGCCGCCATAAAGGTGCTTGGCTATCAGAATGGCGAACACCGTGCCCACCACCACCAGCCACCATGGCGCCAGGGGAGGCATCGAGAGCGCCAGCAGCCAGGCCGTCACCAGCGCGCTACCATCGAGCAGATAAACGCGCAGCGGGTAGCGGCGCAGATGCAGCACCGCCGCTTCGGTGGCCAGCGCGGTAACACTGGCCAGCGTGATGCTCACCAGGATGGCGGGGCCGAAAAAATACACGTAAACGGCGATGGCCGGCAGCAAGGCGGCCAGCACCTTGAGCATGATGACGTTGACGGCGGATTTATCAGCCACTAGCGGTGAGTTCATGCCATTCCTGATACAGGGTTGTCTTTGCGAGCAAAGCGAAGCAATCTCGCTTGCGGCTCATATCCAGAAACAGATTGCTTCGCTGCGCTCGCAATGACCATTGGGATAAACACTGAAATCCGGCCCATCATGCGCCCTGCCCTGCATCGGTTTTCTGAGCCGCCACATCATGTTCCGCGGCTTCCCTGGCGTGCGCTCGCAGCTCGTCAATCTCTTCAATTTTTGCCTGTGCTTCAGGCGGCAGGCCATCCACATTCTGCGGCTGCACCGCGGCCTTTTTGGCCTTGGCGCGCTCGATGGCCGCCTGGATCGCCGCCTTCCTGGCGGCGGCTGCGGCATCATCGCCGCCCTCTGCGGCGCTACCTGCCTTGGCCGCCGCTTCAGCCGCCTTGGCCGCATGCCTGGCGGCCTTCTCCTGTTTTTCCCGCTCCTGGCGGAATTCACGGAATTCATGGCGTTCCCGCGCATGGCCGGAGGCTTTTCTTTCCTTTTCCTGCGCGGCAATCTCGCTCTTGGCGAAACGGTAGAACTGTACCAGCGGAATGTGGCTTGGACAGACGTAGCTGCAGCAGCCGCACTCGATGCAATCGAACAGCTTGTATTCCTGCGCCTTGTCGAAATTCTTTGCCTTGGAAAACCAGAACAGCTCCTGCGGCTGCAAATCGGCCGGACAGGCCTGGGCACAGCGGGTGCAGCGGATGCATGGCATGGCACGCGGCAAGGGCGGGAAAAGCGCTTTCGAGGTAGCGATAATGCAGTTGGTACCCTTCACCACCGGCACGCTCAAGTCTGTCAATGGCAGACCCATCATCGGCCCGCCCATGAGATAGCCGGTCGTGTCCGCCTTCGGCCCGGCCAGTTTCGCCAGCTCGCCAATCGGCGTGCCGATCAGCACTTCGTAATTGCGCGCTTCAGCCATGTTGCCGGTTAGCGTCACCAGGCGGGAAATCACCGGCTCACCGTGGTTGATCACACGGTGCATGGTGTAAACCGTGGCGACATTGAAGCATTGCACGCCGATCTTGGGTGCCAATGCACCGCTAGGCACTTCCTTGCCGGTCAGGAGTTTGATCAGCTGCTTGGCGCTGCCGCTGGGATAGAGCACCGGCACCGCCACCACTTCGCAGCCGGTCCCCTGGCAGGCGGCCTGCATGGCGGCAATGGCCTCGGGCTTGTTGTCCTCGATGCCGATCAGGACCTCCCTGGCACCCATGGCGTGTTGCGCGATCATGATGCCCTGCACCACTTCGGCCGCGCGCTCGCGCATCAGCATGTCGTCGCAGGTGATATAGGGCTCGCATTCGGCGGCATTGATCACCAGCGTTTCCAGGCTGCTGGCGTTGAGCTTGACGTGACTGGGAAACACCGCCCCGCCCAGCCCCACCACGCCCATGTCCTGCAAATGCTGGCGCAGCCGGGCGGGATCGAGGGCGCGATAATCCATGGCCTGGCGCTCGATCCAGCGTTCCTCGCCATCGGTTTCCAGAACGATGGCGAGATCAGGCAGGCCGGAAGGATGAGGCGCAGGCAGCATTTCGATGGCCACCACGCGGCCTGAGCTGGGCGCATGAATTGACGATGAAATATAGCCTTCCGCGGCGCCGATCATCTGGCCTTTCAGCACCTGGTCGCCTGCCGACACCACCGCTTTGGCCGGACTGCCGCTGTGCTGCCGCAGCGGAACGACCAGACGCGCGGGCAAAGGCGCGACGGCAACGCCCAAGCGCGTTGATTCGCTCTTGTGCTCGGCCGGATGGATACCACCGTGGAAAGGGTAAAGCGTTCTCATGCCCCAGCCTCGACGACATTCCTGGCATCACTGATCGGATAGACCGGATATTGCCATTTCCAGCCGCTCATCCCCTCGTTCACCGGCACCATGGCGATGCAGTCCACCGGGCAAGGCGGCAGACACAGCTCACAGCCGGTGCACTCCGCAGCAACGATGGTGTGCATCTGTTTCGCCGCGCCGACGATGGCGTCCACCGGGCAGGCCTGGAAGCACAGGGTACAGCCGATACAGGTCTGCTCGTCGATAAAGGCGACCTGCTTTGGCTTGTCCGCGACGTGTCCGGCAGCGAGAGGCTGCGGATCCACGCCAAGCAGATCGGCAAGACGCAACATGGTGGCCTCGCCACCAGGCGCGCACAGATTGATCGGGGTATTGCCGGCGCCGATGGCTTCCGCATACGGCTTGCAGCCGGGAAAACCGCACTGGCCACACTGGATCTGCGGCAGGATGGCATCCACCTTTTCCACCAGCGGATTGCCTTCCACCTTGAATTTCAGGGAAGCGAAGCCGAGCACCGCGCCTAACACCACGGCCAGACCCAGCATTACCAGAAGCGCACTGAGCATTAAAACTTCACCAGTCCGGAGAACCCCATCGAGGCGATACTCATCAGCCCCGCCGTGACCATGGCGATGGCGGAGCCCTTGAACGGCAGGGGCACATCCGCGCCTTCCAGGCGCTCGCGCATGGCAGCGAAGGTGATCAATACCAGGGCAAAACCGATTGCACCGCCAAAACCGAAGAACAGGGATTCAATGAAATTGTGGTTTTCCTGCACATTCAGCAGAGGAATACCCAGCACGGCACAGTTGGTGGTAATCAGCGGCAGGTAAATACCCAGCACCTGATACAACACCGGGCTGGTCTTGTGAATGAACATTTCCGTGAACTGCACAATGCTGGCAATCACGATGATGAACGACAAGGTACGCAGATAAATCAGCTCCGGTCCGAGCAGGTACTGGTTGATCAGGTAGCTGGCCCCAGAAGCCAGTGTGAGCACAAAAGCGGTGGCCATACCCATCCCGATCGCCGCGCTCAGCTTCTTGGAAACGCCCATGAACGGGCACAGGCCAAGCATTTTGGCGAGCACGATGTTGTTCACGAACACCGTGCCGATCAGGATCAGAAAATAGTTTTCCATGGGGGGACATCAAAGTGGGCGAGGCAACAGGCGAGATTATCGTCCGCACCAACGGATGTTGCAACCACTACACCAGCGAGGACATCGCAGCCAGCGCCGGAATGCGTCAGGAGAACAGGGACTGCCACCAACGCCTGCGGCCCGCGGGAACGATGCCCTTGGGCTGTATTTCTGCCGGAGGCTGGATACTCATCACCCACCCCGGCAAGGGTGGCGGGTTCTTTCCTGACCCACAGGACGAGCCAAGATTGTTGGGATCGTAGATCTTGATCAGTGCAGGATGCTCCAGATTATCGGCATACACGATGGCACAATAATCTTCCTTGTGATCACGCCGCAGGAGGGCATCGATTTCCTGAATAAAGTGGCTCACCGCTTCACCGGAAGCTGGCTCAAGCGGCACCGGTTCGCCAATGGCATAGAGGTGCCAGCCAGCATCCGGGTCAATCCTGTCCCAGAATTCGGCCAGTTGCTGCCACGACATGAGGCTGTAAAAAGTTCCTAAAAATGCGGTCTTGAAATCCGACATGAACTGGCCCGCCCCGGAAAAACTGAAAAGATGCTGCGAATGATGCCGGGTGCGTCCAAATTCAACGACGCTCAAACCGGCAGCCAAATTGGCTATTGATGCGGCTCGAATTATCCGGCACAGCAGGCACTTAAGCCTTCATTGAAGACAAGCTGCCAAAATTATTTGGCGACTTGTTTCTCTCGCAACTCATCAAGCGTCTTGCAGTCGATGCACAGCGTTGCAGTGGGGCGTGCTTCCAGGCGTTTCAGGCCGATTTCCACACCGCAGCCCTCGCAGTAGCCATAATCGCCGGCTTCGATCTTGCCGATGGTTTCATCGATTTTCTTGATCAATTTGCGCTCGCGGTCGCGATTACGCAGCTCCAGCGCCATGTCGGATTCCTGGCTGGCGCGGTCATTGGGGTCTGCAAACAGAGTCGCTTCATCCTGCATGGTATGAACGGTGCGGTCGATGTCCTGGCTCAGCTCGCCTTTCCAGTCCTCGAGAATTTTGCGAAAATGTGCGAATTGATCGGGGTTCATATACTCTTCCCCTTTTTTTGGTTCGTAAGGGGTGAACTGCTTGTGTATTTCTGCGGACATGTGCGCTCTACTCTTCTTTTCGATTAATGCAAAACCGCTTTAATAACAGATAATTTTATTAACCGCAAGTTTACCCAATATTCGACAGGAGACAACAAATTGGCTTTGCAGGCATTGATTTTTGACGTGGACGGCACACTCGCCGACACCGAGCGCGACGGTCATCGCGTGGCATTCAACCTGGCTTTCCGCGAATTCGGACTGGATTGGGACTGGGATGTAGAGCTGTATGGCAAACTGCTGGCCGTCACCGGCGGCAAGGAGCGCATCCGTTATTTCGTTGAAAGCTTCCTCGAAGGCTACGTCAAGCCCGCCGGCTTCGATGAGTTGGTCGCCAGCCTGCACAAGACCAAGACCCGCCACTACACCGAAATGCTCAGCGGAGGACTCATTCCTGTACGCCCCGGCGTCAGGCGCCTGCTGGAAGAAGCGCGGCAAAGCGGGTTGCGTCTGGCCATCGCCACAACCACCACGCCCGATAACGTGACCGCCCTGCTCAATTACAGCCTGGGAAAAGGCGCCGAAGACTGGTTCGAGGTCATCGCGGCCGGAGATATCGTTCCGGCCAAGAAACCTGCACCGGATATCTATTTCTGGGCGCTGGAAAAGCTCAAACTGAGCTCCGCCGAGTGCCTCGCCTTCGAAGACTCCGAAAATGGACTTAAATCCAGTTTGGGTGCCGGCCTGAAAACACTGGTGACCATTAACGACTATACCGCTGACCATGACTTCGAAGGTGCGCTAGCCGTTCTGAGCGACCTGGGAGAACCGGGTAATGCCTGCCAGGTATTCCACGGCAACATGCGCGGGCGTGGCTATGTGGACGTCCCCCTGCTCAGGCAATGGCATGAGGCCGGTTCGAAAATATAGAGTCCAGCGAGTCAGGCTGGAAACAGGCTTGCATGATATCGCGGCATGAATGCTGCGGGAGACAGACTGCTGGGGCCTGTTATAATCGCTGACTTTTTTACGCCATCCAGACCATGACCCTTCAAGAAGAAATCAAGCGCCGCCGCACCTTCGCCATTATTTCCCACCCTGACGCGGGTAAAACCACACTGACTGAAAAAATGCTGTGGTTTGGTGGCGCAATTCTGATGGCGGGTGCGGTACGGGCGCGAAAATCCGACCGCCACGCGGTTTCGGACTGGATGGAACTGGAAAAGCAGCGCGGCATCTCGGTGACTTCCTCGGTGATGCAGTTCCCCTACCGCGAATGCATCATCAACCTGCTCGACACCCCCGGTCACGAGGACTTTTCCGAGGATACCTACCGTACCCTGACGGCAGTGGATTCCGCGGTCATGGTGATCGACTCGGTCAACGGCGTGGAAGCCCAGACCATCAAGCTCCTCAACGTCTGCCGCCTGCGCGACACCCCCATCATCACCTTTATCAACAAGCTCGACCGCGAGGGCAAGGAACCCATCGAACTGCTGGATGAAATCGAGTCAGTGCTGCAAATCCAGTGCGCCCCGATGACCTGGCCAATTGGCATGGGCAAGCGTTTTCGCGGCACTTACCACCTCTACAACGACACCGTTTCGGTGTTCGACTCCAAGGCCGAGAAAGGCACTGCAGAAATCATCCAGGGCCTGGACAACCCGCGCCTCGACGAACTGATCGGCGATCAGGCAGAGGAACTGCGCATCGATATCGAACTGGTGCGCGGCGCGTCCCATACCTTCGACCGCGAAGCCTATTTGAGCGGCAAGCAATCGCCGGTATTTTTCGGCTCGGCCATGAACAACTTCGGCGTACAGTCCCTGCTCGATGCCATAGTCGAACTCTCCCCTGCTCCATTGCATCGACCGGCGCAACCCCGCAGCGTCGAACCTGACGAACCAAAATTCTCCGGCTTCGTATTCAAGATCCAGGCCAACATGGACCCCAAGCACCGCGACCGCATCGCTTTCATTCGCATCTGCTCCGGCCGCTTCGACCGTGGCATGAAAATCAAGCAGGTATCAAGTGGCAAGCTGGTTACGGTGGGTAACGCCATCACCTTCATGGCGCAGGATCGCAACACCACAGACGAAGCATTTGCCGGCGATATTATCGGCGTACCCAACCATGGCACCATCCATCTGGGCGATACTTTCACCGAGGGTGAGGACCTCAAGTTCACCGGAATTCCTTCTTTCGCCCCCGAAATTTTCCGCCGGGCACAGATAAAGAATCCTCTAAAGATGAAGCAGTTACAGAAGGGTCTTCAACAGCTTGCTGAAGAAGGAGCGACGCAGCTCTTTCGCCCCATCAACTCCAATGATCTGATCCTGGGCGCCGTCGGCATGCTGCAATTCGATGTGGTCGCCCATCGCCTGCAATATGAGTATGGTGTAGATGTCCAGTTCGAACATTTCGACGTCGCCACGGCGCGCTGGCTGCGCGGCAGCGATCTGGAATTGAAAAAGCTGGTGGACAAGCATGGCTTCAACGTTGCGCTGGACGGTGCCAACGAGTATGTCTACCTGGCGCCCAACAGGGTCAACCTCAATCTTGCGCGGGAACGCTTTCCGGAAGTTGAATTTCTCGAAACGCGGGAAATCGCCTGACCTATTTCTGCGCCCGGAAATCAACTGCGCCCAGGTCTCCGTACAAGGCTGAAAGCAAGTCCAGCCGGGTCAGGATTCCAGTCAGCCGCCCTCCCGCATCCGTGATGGGCAGATGATTAATCCCCTTTTCGGCAAAGATCAGGAAAGCCTCCGTCAGCGTCCTGTCCTCTGTCAGCGTGATGACCGGCGCACTCATGATGCGTTCCGCGGGGGTTAGGGTTTTCTTGCGCCGCAAAAAGAACTGCATCCGCTGCGTAATACTGTCACACATACGCCAGTCCGCCATTTTGAGAAAATCCACCACGGAAACCATGCCTACCAGTTGGTTTTCCTGGTTGACCACTGGCATACCGCGAATGGCATGTTCGCGCATCAGTCTCCATATTTCCTGTAATTCTGTGTCGGGCTGAATGGTCACGACTCCGCGCGTCATGATTCGGCCCAGCGTGATTTTTCCCATACCCCGCTTATGGGCGTGGAGTGTTGCGAGTGAATAAATACGGGTCAGATCCTCGCCACTGACATCAATAAAGCCCCCCATGTCGCCCAGGGCCGAAACCAGATCATCCCGGTTGAAACCCAACTTGACTGGCGCAGCCGCTTTCGCTGCTGAAGTCTCGCCCTTGCCTGCCATGGATTGGTGAGTGGGATAGCGGCGGCCGGGAATCAGCTTGTTAACCAGCAGAGCCACGCCGAGCAGTATGGCTACATTCACCAATACCGGCATGACCAGAAAGTGATAACCCAGCTCGTGAATTTTCTGGTCACCGATCACGGTGAGCAAGGCGGTCGCGCCACCCGGCGGATGCAAGCAGCGCAGATAGTACATCGCACTGATCGACAGGCCGACAGACAAACCCGCCGCCCAATAAATATTGGGCACATACATGGCACAGGTAACACCGATGAGCGCAGAAAAGAAATGGCCTCCGGCAAAGGCCCAGGGCTGGGAAAGCGGGCTATGGGGCGCACCAAGCAGCAGTACCGTGGAAGCACCCATGGAAGCGAGCATGAAAGGCAGTGTCACCCCACCAATCGCATAGTGAGCAACCAGTGTAGTCAGCAGGATGGCAAGCACCCCGCCAGCTCCGGAAATCAGGCGTTCACGGTGAGTAACATTGGCTTGTTGCGGAAACAGGCGGGAAAAAATGGCGGCAATAGTCACTCGCGCACTATGCCGTATTCACCCCCGCATCATAACCCCCCCGAATGGGCTACAGTCTGATCACTCTAATGGCTACGAAAGCCACGACCGTTCACATTCGAGGTGAATCAGAAATTAGTGTTCGCCCTTGGTACGGAGCAGTCCAGCCATGCGGTTTCCCTGCTTCTGCGGTCCACCCTTGGGAAAAATCGCGTGCAGGTAGTGGTTATTTCCGCGTTCCTTGCCCCACATCTCGGTAAAGTGCTTGATCATGTTACGCACCTGGGCCTGAACCGAATGCTCCTGGTAGTATTCCCGCAGATAGCGGATCACATCCCAATGTTCCTCGGTCAACACCAGTTCTTCCTGCTTGGCCAGAGCGACGGCGAAGTCCTCGGACCATTCGTCGAGATTCCGGATATAACCTTCCGAATCAGTCTCGATTTCCTTGCCATTTACAAGTAAATATCTGCTATGAAATCCCATGTGATTTCCCCCTTACAATAAAGCAGGTCTTTGATTTTTAGTAATTACACAACATTTTAACGCGCTTCAGAACGGTCGAAAACTCCGCCTACAACGTATCAACATATGCCGCCAGGTTGACAATGTCTTCGTCGGATAATTCCTTCGCCCATGGCGCCATCAGATTGGTCATTGGCCCCACATGATAGCCGCTGCGGTACAGCCTCAGCATCATTTCGATCCTTTCCGCGCCCCGGCCGGCAATGGCCGGCGTAAACTTGCCACCATGACCGGTACGGTGATGGCACAAGCGGCAAATGGATTCGTATTTGATCATGCCGGCACGCACCTTGGCGCCGTGAACAGGGTCGGCAGCTTCCAGCCTTGCCACTTTGGCCAGGTCCGGGCCTTTGCGATTTTCTGCGTCACCACTCTGGATAATCGCCTGCAACGAAAAGTGCACGCCAACGATAACGGCGACCACCAAAGCGAGCCAACTGAACTTACGCAACATGCAGGCACCTTTTCCAGATCACGGTCCGGTCAAATCCAATACTTGAATCAATCATGGCGATAAGAAAAAAAAGTGCTGCCACCCAGGGGGTGGCAGCAAGCTCTGTTTGGCAAACGCTTACCGTGCAGCGAAACGGCGCTTGGAACGCACGATCTGGTAAGAACGTGTCAGATAACCAAACGGCGCGCTCCAGATATGGACCAAACGAGTGAACGGGAACAGCAGGAACAGCGTCATGCCGAATGTCAGGTGCAGTTTGAACACCATTTCAACATTGGCTATCAGTTCCGGCTTCGGGCTGAACAGCACAACGCTCTTGGCCCATTGCGCCATGGCCATCATGGTATCAGCACTGCCCAGCGAAGCGTGATGGGCTGTGGTGAAGGTGGTGGCCAGACCGAACGTCAGGGTGATCAGGATCCAGAACAGGATGAAGATATCCGACGTGCGGCTGGTAGCGCGAACGCGTGGATTGGTCAGACGGCGGACCAACAGCATCACGCCACCAATCATGCACAGGATGCCGAGGAAGCCACCACCGTACATGGCGATGCTTTGCTTGCCCAGGGAGGACAAACCGATAGTTCCCCAGATAGCGTAAGGCGCCAGCAACCCGACCAGATGGCCGCAGAAAATACCGATAATACCGATATGGAACAGATTGCTGGACAGACGCACGCCCCCCGTGGAGAGCAGTTGACTGGACGCACTTGTCCAGCCGTACTGTTCACGGTCAAAACGCACCCAACTACCGATAAAAAATATGCTTAGGCAGACATAAGGAAAAATGCCAAAAAGCAGATTGTTCAGGTTAAAAAGATCTTCGTTCATTTCATTCCTCCTTAAGCAGCAATACAGGCCGGTGTGGCACGGTTCTTGATGATGGCAACCAGAGGCGCATAGGGACTATTGGCCTTGGTAAGGTTATCTGACAATACTGTCAGAACCTTGCTGGCGTCAGACAAAAACGCCCTTGCTTCTTCATCATCCTGCATCGCAACAAATTCAAGAATCAGCGGCAGATAGTCAGGCAACTCGTTTGTCATCTGCTTAACGCCGTAATCCTTATACAATTCACCCAGATCGATCAGTGCCGGGCCGCGGTTTTTGTCATTATCATCACCGAAAAAATGATGAGTCAGATGCAAACTGTGTTCTGGCGTGAGGTCGAAAGTCTTGACGTAGTCCTCCTGAATCAGGATGGGATCACCCTTCTCCAGCCAGGACACGAATTTTTTCACCTCGGCCCATTCAACCACGTCAGTGTCGACCGTCTCGTCCAGCAATTTCTTGATGGCCGGCAGATTGTCGAAAAGCTCCTGATCGGGATATTCCAGCAAAGCCGATAATATTTTGTAGATTTGCATGATTTCTCCTATTTTCACTTATCTGCAGACGGAGCCAGTTCGGAAGGTTCCATCGACTCCTTGCGGCGGCGAGGGAACATGGAGATCTTGCTGATGCCGGTCGAAGAGCTATTTCCAAAGGTAAAGCCGTTCTGGCCCTGGAAGCCGTGCGCGTCATCCAGGCGCTCTTCTTCATGGCCGGTCGGGATCACATAGCGATCTTCATAATTGGCAATGGCCAGGTAACGGTACATTTCCTTGGCCTGATCTTCAGTAATGCCCGCAGCATCCAGGGACCGGGTATCTGCAACGCCTTCAACATGCACCGAGCGCTGGTAGCTGCGCATGGCAATGAGGCGGGTCAGAGCGCTGACAATCGGCGCTTCCTTGCCAGCGGTGAGCAGATTGGCAAGATATTTGACCGGGGTGCGCATCGTTCCAGCCTGTGGAATCGCCCCGTCCGGACCGACCGGCAGGTTGCCCTGATCGATCTGGGACTGTACGGGAGAGAGTGGCGGCACATACCAGACCATCGGCAGAGTGCGGAACTCGGGGTGCATCGGGAACGCGATTTTCCAGTCAATGGCCATTTTGTAGATTGGCGATTTCTGCGCTGCGATGATCCAGTCCTCATTGATACCTTCGGCACGGGCTGCTTCAATCACCTTCGGATCGTTTGGATCGAGGAAAATCTTGCACTGCGCTTCATACAGATCCTGCTCATTCTGCGTGCTTGCCAGTTCTTCGATGCGGTCAGCGTCATAGAGCATGATGCCGTTGTAGCGGATGCGGCCCACGCAGGATTCGGAGCAGACCGTCGGCATGCCGGATTCAACGCGCGGGTAGCAGGCGATACACTTCTCGGCCTTGCCGGATTCCCAGTTGTAGTACACCTTTTTGTACGGGCATGCGCTCATGCAGAAACGCCATCCACGGCACTTGTCCTGATCAACCAGCACGATGCCATCTTCTTCGCGCTTGTAAAGCGAGCCGGATGGGCATGCTGCAACACAGGCCGGATTCAGGCAGTGGTTACAAATGCGCGGCAGATACAGGTTGAAGGTGTTCTCGAACTGGCCCAGCATGTCCTTCTGGATGTTATCCAGGTTCTTGTCCACGCTGCGCTTGGCGAATTCACCAGCCAGGTCGTCTTCCCAGTTCGGTCCCCAGGTGATTTTCTCGATGGGGTCGCCGGTGATCATCGAAAGCGGACGAGCTGTCGGCGCGGCTTCGGACAACGGCGCGTTTTGCAAACGGGCATAGTTGTAGGTGAACGGCTCGTAGTATTCGTCAATCTGCGGCAGATCCGGGTTGGCGAAGATGTTCAGCAGCTTGGAAGCCCTGCCGCCGGATTTCAGTTCCAGCTTTCCGTCAGCCAGCTTCCAGCCGCCTTTCCATTTTTCCTGGTTTTCCCACTGCTTGGGGTAACCGATGCCAGGCTTGGACTCGACGTTATTGAACCAGACATATTCCACGCCCTTGCGGTTGGTCCAGGTGTTCTTGCACGTCACCGAGCAGGTGTGGCAACCGATACATTTGTCCAGATTGAACACAAACGCAAATTGTGCACGTATTTTCATGTTTTTCTCCTGTGAGGGGTGAGGAGTGAGGAGTGAGGCGTAACACCCCATCCACCACTTCACCCGTTTCCTTTCTATTTCTCATCTCGAGGGGTAAGGCGAGGGTTTACCCCTCACTCCTCACCCCTAACGCCTCACCGCCTTAGCGCTTGCCGATACCGGGCGGGTTCAACTGTGCTTCACGTTCCGGGGTCAGCGGACGCTCGAGCCAGTCGATATCCTTGTCGGCAACTTTACGCATGATCACCTCGGTATCGCGGTTGCAACCCACCGTGCCGTAGTAGTTGAAGCTGTAGGCCAGTTGCACGTATCCGCCAACCATATTGGTCGGCTTGATAACGACGCGGGTCACCGAATTGAGAATACCGCCACGCTTGCCGGTGGTATTCGAACCGGGCACGTTCACGATCTTCTCCTGTGCGTGATACATCATCGCCATGCCGCGCGACACGCGCTGCGAGACAACTGCACGCGCCATGGTTGCGCCGTTGGCATTAATCGCTTCCACCCAGTCGTTGTCCTCGATACCTGCCGCCTTGGCATCAATCTCGGAAATCCACACGTACGGGCCGCCGCGGAACAGGGTCAGCATGCGCAGGTTGTCCTGGTAACTGGAGTGAATGCCCCACTTGGAGTGCGGTGTAATCCACTTCAGCTTGACGTGCTTGCCTTCCATGATCTTCGGCGAAAGATTGCCGAAAGACTTCATGTCTTGCGGTGGTTTATGCACGCAGAAACCCTCGCCGAAGTCCAGCATCCACTCGTGGTCCTGATAGAAGTGAGCACGGCCGGTCAAGGTGCGGAACGGGATGTGCTCATGGATATTGGTATAGCCCGAGGTGTAAGAAACTGTTTCGGATTCAATCCCGGACCAGGTCGGTGCGGTAATGATCTTGCGCGGCTGCACCTGGATATCGCGGAACGTGATCTTGTCCTCGTGACGTGCGGAATACAGGTGATGATGGTCGATACCGGTCTTCTTGGAGAGCGCGCTCCAGGATTTGTGGGCCACTTCGCCGCAGGTTTCCGGCGCCATGCGCATCACTGAATCGCACACGAAAATATCTTCTTCGAGAGAAGGCATGCCGAAGGAAACACCCGGCACTTTAACCGCGCCATTCATCTCCCTCAGTTGGTCATATTCCATCTCGGTGTTCCAGTCGATACCCTTGACGTTGTTGCCCAGCTTGACCATCAGAGGACCGATGGCGATGTATTTCTTGTAGATATCGCCATAATTGCGCTCGACCACCTTAATAAGCGGCATAGTCTTGCCCGGAATCGGGTCGCATTCGCCCTTCTTCCAGTCCTTGACTTCGCCGAAAGGCTGCGCCAGTTCAAATGCCGAATCATGCTGCATCGGCAAGGCGATGATGTCCTTGCGCGTACCGAGGTGCTTCTCGGCCAGGGTCGAGAAGGTCTTGGCGATATTCTTGAAGATCTGCCAGTCGGACATGGACTGCCAGCCCGGTGACACGGCCTCGGACAGCGGGTGCATGAAGGGGTGCATGTCGGTGGTATTGAGATCGTTCTTCTCGTACCAGGTGGCGGTCGGCAGGATGATGTCGGAATAGGCGCCGGTGGAGTTCAGACGGAAGTTGATATCGACCATCAGATCCAGCTTGCCAATAGGCGCTTCTTCGTGCCACTTGACCAGCTTGTTCTCCTTGCCGTCGCCGGATTCCTGCAACACGCCATTCTGCGCGCCAAGCAGGTGCTTGAGGAAATACTCGTGTCCCTTGGCGGAGGTACCGATCAGGTTGGCGCGCCAGACGAACAGGTTGCGCGGCCAGTTGACCGGGTTGTCCGGATCGGCAAACGCCACATCCAGCGAACCATCCTTGAGCTTGTTAACCACGTGCTTGGCAATGCTGGCCTCGTCGGTCGCGCCGGCTTTTTCAGCTTCGGAAGCCAGGTCGAGCGGGTTGGTGTTCCAGTGCGGTGCGGACGGCAACCAGCCCATGCGTACTGCGGCCACGTTGTAGTCGGCCAGCGAATAGCCCTTGTATTTGCCCTTGCCGGCTGGCGAGGTGAGATCGTCGCCGCGCAGCGTCTCATAACGCCACTGGTCGGTGTGGAAATACCAGTAGGAAGTGGAGTTCATGTGACGTGGAGGACGCTGCCAGTCAAGCGCAAAGGCAATCGGTGCCCAGCCTGCCTGCGGACGCAGTTTTTCCTGGCCCACATAGTGCGCCCAGCCACCGCCGGATTGACCCACGCAACCGCAGATGTGCAGCAGGTTCATCACGCCGCGGTACATCATGTCGTTGTGGTACCAGTGGTTGATTGCGGCGCCCATGATCACCATGGATTTGCCGTGGGTTTTGGATGCGTTGTAAGCAAATTCGCGTCCGGTGCGTTCGATGTCGGCCGCCTTGACGCCGGTGACTTTCTCCGCCCAGGCAGGGGTGTAGGCAACGGATGCATCCTTGTAATCCTTGGTGACGTTGCCGCCGCCCAGGCCACGGTCGATACCGTACTGGGCAACCTGCATGTCGAACACGGATGTCACCAGAGCCTCTTCACCGTTCGCCATTTTCAGCTTGCGTACCGGCACATTGCGGTACAGCAGATCGCCTTCACCCGGCTCGAAATGCGGGAAGCCGACCGAAACCACCTCATCCTTGCTGTCGATGCAAGACAGTTCGGCCAGAATTTCCTGCTGGCTGGCAGCGTTCTTGGGCAGCAGATTCCACTTGCCCTCTTCGCCCCAGCGGAAGCCGATCGAGCCGTTCGGCGCAACGAAGGATTTGCTCTTCTCGTCATAAACGATCGTTTTCCAGTCCGGATTGTTGGTCTCGCCCAATGCGCCATCCAGGTCGGAAGCACGCAGGCAGCGATCAGAAACATATCCATCGCCATGCTTGCGCAACATCACCTGAATCGGCAAATCGGTGTACTTGCGGGCATATTCCGAGAAATAAGGATCCTGCTTGTCGATATAGAACTCTCTCAGTGCCACGTGGCCCATTGCCAGGAAGGCGGCCGTATCGGAGCCTGGATTGACCGGCATCCACAGGTCGGATGCCTTGCAGAATTCAGCGTAGTCTGGCGCCATCGAAATGACCTTGGCACCCTTGTAACGCACCTCGGAGACAAAGTGGGCATCCGGCGTACGCGTGGTCGGCAGGCTGGAGCCGCAGACAATGATGTAGGTAGAGTTGAACCAGTCGGCCGATTCCGGCACGTCGGTCTGCTCACCCCAGGTCTGGGGGGAAGCGGCTGGCAGATCGCAATACCAGTCATAGAAGGAACCGCAGGCACCACCGATGAGCGACAGATAGCGCGCACCGGAAGCATAGGAAATCTGCGACATGGCAGGAATCGGTGAAAAACCGAAAATGCGGTCAGGTCCATATTTCTTGATGGTGTGGACGTTGGCGGCTGCAATGATTTCTTTCACTTCTTCCCAGTTGGCGCGTACAAAACCGCCCAGGCCGCGCACGGCAGTGTATTGCTTGCGCTTCTTTTCATCAGCCTGAATCGCTGCCCATGCTTCGACCGGATCCTTGCCGCCCTTGCGCTCGGCGCGGTACAAATCAAGCAGACGGCCACGGATCAGCGGATATTTGATCCGCTGCGGGCTGTACAGATACCACGAGAAAGATGCGCCACGCTGGCAACCGCGCGGCTCATGGTCCGGCAGATCTTCACGGGTACGCGGATAGTCGGTTTGCTGCATTTCGAACGCAACCAGGCCGTTTTTGACAAAAATCTTCCACGAACAGCCGCCGGTACAGTTCACGCCATGAGTGGAGCGAACCACCTTGTCGTGCGCCCAGCGATGGCGGTAGGCATCTTCCCACTGGCGATCTTCATTGGTGACAACGCCGTGGTCGTTGGAGAAGTTCTCCTTGTTTTTTTCGAAAAACTTAAGACGATCGAGAAAGTGACTCATGGTTTTTTCTACTCCTTCAGTAAAATTTAAACTTTCCGGCCCGGATTCCTGGCTGCAATCCCCAGGTTCTCAATCCTTGCCGGCACATCACGTATTTGGGCTCTCTGCAACACCACAGCACCCGCAATTTTCAAAAAGTGCTTTGGCCTGTTTCAGGAGCCGCCCCTTATCCGATTAACGAATAGATGCCATAGCCCGCAACCAGAATCCCGAAGATCAAATTCAGTGGCCGGGTTTGCTCACTGGCCTGCTTCAGGAACAAGGCATCCACCCGCATTGCCTCCGTGATCCTGTTGCGGACAAAGGTGGTCAGAATCAGCACCAGTCCGTAAGCAATGCCAATCACATTAATAATGATGTCAGGGTTGTTCACAAAAAAGCTTTCACCTCAATTCAGGGAGGGAAGTCCGCATGGACCTCCCTCATTTGCCCTACTTCATCATGCGTGACTCAGGTCGATACGCTTCATTTCCTGCTTCTGGCCATCGGAAAGCTTGTCCCACCAGGTGCCGCCGGTGTTGCCATAGTCGAAACGCTCGGCGCCCTTGCGGGTGTAATACCACCAGTTAACAACGAGCGCGTAGGCATAGAACACGGCCACACCGATAAAGAACAGCTTGGCATTGCCGCTCGCCGTGGTCGATGCGCCAATGAGCATGTTCCAGAGGAATGGGCCGAAAGCTGCCCAGGCGCCTGTCCAACCCAGCATCTGCGCACCTTTAGACGGCGAGTAGGCAAACACGATCGGATACTGACGGAAAGTTGCCGCATTGTTGATGCCCGTCATCAGGAAGATGAAGAGCATGATCCAGAGGAAGCCCTGGAACTGCTCGACGCTAGTCGGCGTGAGGAAGCCTCCGAATACCAGCGCCATGCAACCTGCGATCTGCCCAATCAGGCACCAGTGCATACCCTTGCTGCCGCCAATCTTGTCAAAGATACCGCCGGAGAGCGCACGCACAGCACCGCCGATCAGCGGGCCGAGGAAGGCGTAAGCCAAAGGATCCGGCGCACCGTCAAATCCGCCATAGATGGTCTTGATCATGATCGGGAAGGCAGCCGCAAAACCGGAGAATGATCCGAACGATGCGATATAGGTCATCGTGCAATTCCAGGTATGCGTGCGTGCCCGGTTCTTGCTGCTCAGGATCTCGAACTGCCCCTTGAAACCACGCGTGGGAAGATCGACGCTTTTCAGGAAAATTGCGCACAGGACGAAGGAGAGTATGAGGAAAGGAACATAAACCAGCGGCCCGTTCTGCACCCACATGGCTTTTTTGATCACATTCTTGACCGTCACGTCGGTAATGACGCCCTCGGGGTTTCTCGTGACATCCACTTTAACGCCCTTGGTCGGCACCACTTCAACGATCTTCCCTGCCTCGTCCTTTTTGACTTCCTGCTTGATGGCCTTGACCGTATCGGTTTCCTGAAGGGTCACGTCCTTGAGAGCACCGTCTGGGCCTCTGGTAACCACGATCGCAGCGGCCAGAGCAGCCAGTTCTGGCTTATTGGCCTTGTTGATCACCACATCCTTGACTGCGCTGGTCTTATCCTGAGGATTCTCCCGCACAATCGTTATGGCGCCCTTAACCACATCGCCCTTGGTAAACACCTGCGGTCCGTCAGCCATGGCGCCGAGAGCGGCAAAGCCGATAATCCAGGGCGTCACGAACTGCACCACGCTCACCCCGAAATTGCCGATGCCGGCCTGGATGCCCATTGCGAGCCCCTGCAGACGTTTCGGGAAAAAGATACTGGTGGAAGGCATGAAGGAGGAAAAGTCACCGCCGCCCATGCCGGTGAGGAAGCCGATGATCATGAAGGTTTCCCATGATGTCGTGGGATCCTGAATCGCAAAACCCAGCCAGATCATCGGAAGGACCTTGATGATTGTCGCGATACTGACTACAGGCCTGGTTCCGAACAAGGGAATGAAGTTGGAATGAATCAGGCGCAGGATACCCGATGCGAGCCCCGGGATCGCCGCGAGCCAGAAGTACTGCATGGTGGTGAAATTGAAGCCGATGGCAGGCATCCGGACTACCACCGCGCTCATGACAAACCATGTAGCGAATGAAAACAACAGTGAAAACGTTGTCAAGGCGCATGTGCGCCAGGCAATCGCGCTACCCGTCTCTTTCCAGAACTGCGGATCTTCTGGCTCCCACCTTGGTAATCTTGACATAATTAAGTTTCCCTTTTTTCTACGGTTCTACATCAAAAAGTGATACATCCACCCAAAAACACACCCTGACTCACTCAAGCGTATCCATCTCTTTCATCTTGCGATGACGCTTGGCATCAAGCGGCTTCACTTCGGTCCAGTACATCCACATCAACGAAACCCACACCACGCCGAACATCAGCATGAATGCGGAAGAGCGGATACCAGTCAGATCCACCAGCGCGCCGAACATGATAGGCATCAGGAAGCCGCCAAGCCCCCCTGCCAGCCCGACCACACCGGAGATCACGCCGATGTTCTTGGGATAGTCGTCGGAGATGTACTTGAACACCGACGCCTTGCCGATTGCGAAAGCAATGCCAAGGGTGAACATGATGACGGTGAACCCGATAGGACCGAGGCCCAGGTGATAGGTGGAGGGGCCGGTCACGGTATGGATGGTGAATTCAGTCTGCGGGTAGGACAGGACGAACAGGCAGGCCAGCGACACCCACAATACCCACCAGGTGATGGAATGCGCGCCGTACTTGTCGGAGAAATGACCGCCAATGGCGCGCAGCACGCCGCCGGGAATACTGAACGCGGCTGCCATCAGCGCCGCGGTCTTGAGATCAAAGCCATACTCGGACACGTAGTACTTGGTCATCCACAACGCGAGGGCCACATAGCCGCCGAATACAATGGAGTAATACTGACTGTAGCGCCACACCTTGGGGTCCTTCAGTGTCGCCAGCTGCTCCGCCACCGTCACACTCTTGCCCACCTTGTGCGACGGCTCGGTGAAGGAGAAGAACCAGAACAGGATCGCAGTCACCAGCATCAGGACCGCGTAGACCTGCGGCACCATCGCCCAGCCGTATGCCACGACAATACTTGGGGCCACCAGCTTGGTCACTGCCGCGCCGGTGTTGCCGGCGCCGAAAATACCCATGGCCAGGCCTTGGCGGTTCTTGGGAAACCAGCGTGCGCAGTAGGAAATCCCCACGGTAAACGAACCGCCCGCCACACCCACGAACAGGCCGGTAACGAGAAAATGCCAGAACTCGGTGGCCTGGGAAATCATGTAAATCGGGATCACGGTGGAAAGCATCAGGATAAAAAACACGATGCGCCCGCCGAATCTATCAGTCCACATGCCCAGGGGCAGGCGGATCAGGGAACCGGTCAGCACCGGGGTGGCTATCAGGATACCAAACTGGGTTTCATTGAGATCCAGCATTTTCTTGATCGGGATGCCGATCACCGCAAACATCATCCAGATCATGAAGCAGACGGTAAATGCTATCGTGCTGGCAGTCACCACGGACCAAGCTTTGTACTCCTGCGTAGCCATGTTCCCCTCCCCAATATTGACGAAAAAAGCCCTTTGTCACGTTGCAAGAATAGGCCGATGCAGGCGTGAGGCCTATTCGTCAAAAGAACAGTTTGAAAGGTGCAAAAGGAGGAGAAGCAAGCAACGCAACAGCCCATACCCACCGGAATGACTAGTCACTTCGGCCTATGCCCCGGGAAGGGATGAAGCGTTATGAATCTTCGCGCCGCGCCAGGCCATGTTCCACGGCATATACCGCAGCCTGTACCCGGCTGGTAAGATTAAGCTTCTTGAGAATGCTCTGGACATGAATTTTCACCGTGCTCTCGGCCACGCTCAGCACCCGCGCCATTTCCTTGTTGCTGGCGCCCCTGGCGAGCAGGGTGATGATTTCCGTTTCACGCGGGGTAAGTTTTTCTCGCTCGGTTTCCACTGCAAGCGACGGAGACGGCTGCAAGTGGGGCGTTGCCGCTTGCGAATCCGATGCGGGCGGCGAAACTTCTGCCCTGGGCTGGGTGCGCAATCCCTGCACCAGCTTTCCGGTCATCAGCGGAGAAATAATGGACTCGCCGCGAGCTGCGCCCATGATGGCATTCACAAGATAGTCGGTTTCGATATTCTTGAGTAGATAGCCCGCCGCGCCAGCACGCAGGCAATCGACCAGATCCTCTGCATCTTCCGACACGGTCAGCATCACTACCCGTGTTTCCGGCGTATCCTCGGCAATCAGACGCACCGCTTCCCTTCCGCTGATGCCGGGCATGTGCAGGTCCAGCAGCACCACATCCGGCTTGAGCGATTTGGCACGCTTCACGCCCTCAAGACCGTCACCCGCCTCTCCCACCACCTCAAATCCCTTCTGCCGTTGCAACAGCAGGCGGATGCCGCTGCGGAACAGAGTATGGTCGTCAACGATGAGCACTCTGATCGGGTTCATGCGGCTTCCTTGTACGATTTGCTCAGGGTCAATCTGATCTCCGTGCCCGCGCCCGGCATGGACAGAATTTCGAGCCCTCCGCCAATGCGGTGAGCCCGTTCCTTCATAATGCTGATGCCGACATGGGAATCACCGGGCTGGAGCTCGGGGTTGAAGCCACGGCCATTATCCCGCACCGAGATAACACAGTCACCGTGGCGCGAGATTTCCACTGATACGGCACTGGCAGCAGCGTGCTTTCTGACATTGGACAGCGCCTCCTGGACGATATGCAGCATCTGGGTCTCATTGCTGGGGTCAAGCGGCGCGCCGGTGCCACTGATATTAAAGGTCGTCCTGATGCCGGTCTGGCCCTCGAATTTTTGCAGCGTACCGCGAATGGCGCCCTCCAGATCGGACTGATGAACCCGGGTGCGAAAATGCACCAGCAGTTCACGCACATCGTCATAGCTTTCCTGCACACCCTCGCGAATATTTGACAAGCCTTCCAGCACTTCACTGTCATTTCCCTTGTGGAAGGAGTCCTCCAGCATCTGGACTTGAATATTCAGGAAGGCCAGTCCCTGAGCGATACTATCGTGCAGTTCCTGCGCCAGCAGGTTGCGCTCCTCGGAAATCGCCATTTCCTTTTCGCGCGATACCAGGCGCTGCCCCTCGATAGCCGCACCGAGGTGCTGGCCGACAGCTTCCAGCAAATGCACTTCCATCGGTGAAAAACCGCGGGCCTTGTGGAAATACAGATTAAAAATGCCAATCAGGCGTTTTTTTACCTGTATGGTGAAAACCGATACCGTTCGATACCCCTCGTCGCGGCAGTTATACATCAGTTTCAACCCGGTCGGCTGATGCAGATCGAAAAAAGTGGGGGTCTGCGTGCTCGCAGCTCCACCGCACAGGCATTCGCCCATGTTGATGCAGGATTCCTTTTTAATGAAAACCTCGCTCAAGCCCTCGGCCGCCACCAAATGGATTTTCTGCGACTCGGTGTCCGCCAGCCTTACCGCGCCGCCCTGCGCGCCAAACTGGGTCATCAGGCGGCGGATGAAACGGCGGCAAATCTCTTCCACTGCCGCCGGCTCATTCAGGAAAGCAGTGATTTCATAGAGCAGGGCCAGCTCCTGATTTTTTTCCTCCAGGCTGTGAGTTTTTACCTCCACCCGCTGCTCCAGGGTGGTGTAGAGCTCCTCCAGATGGTCCGCCATCTGATTGAAGCCCAGTGCCAGAGCACCAAACTCATCCCGGCTTTCCACCGGGACCCGTACGCCGAAATCCCCGCCCGCCATGCGCTGTATGCCCTCCTGCAGCTTGGTGGAAGGGCGGATAATCAGCAGATACATGAGGAAAATCAGGATCACCGTGCCCAGCATGGCCAGGGCAACCAATCCCAGCTGAATGGAGCGCAGCAGGCTGGTTTTATAGGCATTATCACGCTCGACACTCAGCACCAGGCCATTGACCAGGCCGACAAAATTCTCCATTGCGGGCCGGCTTTCACTCAGCAGACGCCGGCGCTCCCCGGTGTCGCGGCTGGTCAAAACGCCCTCCAGCAAGGGCCGGATATGGCTCTGCCATTCCATTCTAATCCTCGCCATCAGGCGTCTCACGCCCTCATCCTTGGGCAACAGCAAGGGGCGGGTAGGGTCGCCCTGCTCCAGGTCATTAAGCGTTTTTTCGAAAGAGAGCATTTCCCGCTGCATCTCGCCTTCCATGCTCAGCTGATCCAGCTCGAAATGAATGTTGTAGGCCAGCAGATAGGCCAGCCGATAGGAACGCATGCGCTCGCTGCCGGCATCATTGATCGCCGCGGCGCCGCCTTCGAGTTGCCAGGAAACGTAGAGAGTCAGGCCGATAGCCGTGAGCGCGACGCAAAAAAAGGCGAGCAGGATGCTCACCAGTTTCGAACTCAGGGTGTGGAAGGGTTTGATCATTGACGCTCCCGGCCAGCCAGATTACCCATGTAGCTAAATATATCCCAGATAATCCATTAAATTGATTTTCTTCATGTCAAATCTTCAACGGATAATCTGGGATTATTTGCGCTTGATATAAAGGTCGGTAATCGTGCCCTCCGCCATTTCCGCGGCAAAGCACAGCGTTTCCGACAAGGTGGGATGGGGATGAATGGTCAGGCCAATATCCTGGGCATCGGCCCCCATTTCCAGCGCCAGCACCGCCTCGGCGATGAGCTCCCCGGCATTCGGGCCGACGATGGCGGCGCCGATGATACGTCTGGTTTCCCTGTCCAGCAGCAGCTTGGTGGCGCCATAGTCGGCGCCAATCGCCAGCGCGCGTCCGCTGGCGGCCCAGGGGAAACTGGCCTTTTCATAATCGATGCCTTTTGCCTTGGCTTCGGTTTCCGTCAAGCCCATCCAGGCCACTTCGGGATCGGTGTAAGCCACCGAGGGAATGGTGCGCGCATCGAAAGCCGCCTTGTGCCCGGCAATGACCTCTGCCGCCACCTTGCCTTCATGCACCGCCTTGTGAGCCAGCATGGGCTGGCCGACAACATCGCCGATGGCGAAGATGTGCGGCACATTGGTGCGCTGCTGCTTGTCCACCGGGATGAAACCCTGTTCGTTGACGGCTACTCCGGCATGTCCGGCACCGATCAGTTTGCCATTCGGGCGGCGTCCAACCGCGACCAGAACGCGGTCAAACAACTGGGGTGCGGGTGCATCATCGCCCTCGAAAGTGGCAAGAATGCCTTCCTTTTTGGCTTCCAGGGCCACGACCCTGGTCTTGAGGAGAATGGCTTCGTACTGTTTTTCGATCTTCTTGTGCAGCGGCCTGACAATATCCTTGTCGCAGCCCGGGATGAGCTGCTCACCCAGTTCCACCACCGTGATTTTTGACCCAAGGGCGTGATAGACCGTCGCCATTTCCAGCCCGATAATGCCACCGCCGATCACCAGCATGCGCCTGGGCACATCAGCCAGGGCAAGGGCGCCGGTCGAATCCATGATGCGAGGATCTTCCGGGAACAGCGGGATGTTCACCACCTGAGAACCGGCGGCAATAATGGCGTTGTCGAAGGAAACATCTATTTCGCCTTCGGCTGTTTCCACCCTGAAATGGTGGGGGGCGATGAACTGCCCGCGACCGCGAATAACCTGAACATTGCGCTGTTTCGCCAGCTGGGACAGGCCGCCGGTCAGACGGCCCACCACGCTTTCCTTCCAGCTGCGCACCTGGTCGATATCGACCTGGGGCTTGGCGAATTTCACCCCATGGGCACCCGCATCCTCGGCATCGGCAATTACCTTGGCCACATGCAGCAGCGCCTTGGACGGGATGCAGCCGACATTGAGACAGACACCACCCAGAGAAGCATGGCGCTCGATCAAAATCACTTTCTTGCCCAGGTCTGCGGCGCGGAAAGCCGCGGTGTAACCGCCGGGCCCCGCCCCCAGCACCACCACATCGGCATGAATTTGCTGGCCACCATCCGCAGCCACCGCACTGCCCGGCACTGGCGTCTCGGCTGGAGCCGCCACGAAAGCCGTCTCCTCCGCTTCCAGCGTCAGGATTTCGCTGCCCATGGCCACCTTGTCGCCCACTTTCAGCTTGATCGACTTCACCGTGCCGGCATGGCTGGATGGAATTTCCATCGTCGATTTTTCGCTTTCAAGGGTGACCAGCGAGGTATCTTTTTCGATCTTGTCGCCCGGTTTGACCAGCACCTCGATTACCGGCACGTTGTTGAAGTCGCCAATATCCGGCACGGTTATTTCGATGATCTTGCTCATAGTCCCACCCGCGGCCTGTTCGCCCGCTTTCGATAGTGATTAAATTTTGAATCTGCGTACCGCGCTCCGCATCTCGTCCGACAGATGTTGCAGGTGTCCTGCCGAGTTTGCGGTTTCACCCGCGGCTGCGCTGTTCTCTTCGGTCATCTGCGCCACGCGTTCGACATGGCCGGCGATGTCATTGCTGGCAACGCTCTGTTCCGCCAGCGCTGCGGAGATATCGTTGACCACGTTGACCACCTGGTCGGCACCCGATTTGATCTGGTTGATCGCCTCGCCAGCCTGCTGTGCCAGAGCCGCCCCGCTGCCAACCCGCTCCACTGCATCGTCCATGGTGGATACTGCGGAGCGCGCGCCCTCCTGCATGGAGTTGACCATGGCGGCAATTTCCTCGGTTGCCTTGGTGGTACGTTCGGCCAGCTTCCTGACTTCGTCGGCCACCACGGCAAAACCTCGCCCCTGCTCACCGGCACGCGCCGCCTCGATGGCCGCGTTAAGCGCCAGCAGATTGGTCTGGTCGGCCACTTCCTTGATCACCTGGACCACTGAAGTAATCTGGTTGGATTTCTGGTCCAGACTATCAATGGCGGCAGAAGCCTGGCGCACGGCACCCGCAATCTGGTTCATCTCGTCTACCGTACGGTGAATCACCTCACCGCCCTGGGCTGACAGCTCGCCCGATTTGCGCGAAATTGCCAGGGCATCCTTGGCGCTGTCGGCAACATGATTGATGCTCACCGTCATTTGCTCCACGGATGCCGCCATGGCCGAGGCAGCTTCGCTTTGATGCGCGGAACTGGTTGCCACCTGGCTGGAACTTGCCGCGAGACCGCCTACCGAATCGGAGACCTGCGACACATTCTCCAACACGGAGTGCAAGGTTTCACGAACCGTTGCAATCAGATGATTGAAGGATTTTGCCGTTTGCCCCACTTCATCCTGACTATCGACCTCCACGCGGTGCGTGAAATCCTTGTCGCGTTCAATCGTGGCAATGGTGGCACGCATCACGCCTAGAGGCACAGTGATGGAGCGGATTATCCAGATAGCCATACCCAGGCCCAGGATTAGACCGCCAATGATGGAAATAATGGCTATATTGCGAATGAAGTTGTAATTGGACTCTGCTTTTTCGAACTCTTCCTTTGCCACCGTCCCCTGGAGTTCAATCAGGTGGAACATGGTGTCATGCGCGGACTTGTATTTGGGACCCGCATCTTTTTTGGCATTATCCCTGGCGTTTTCGAAATTTCCAGCTGCGGCGGCATTCATCGTGACATCACGTGATTCCTGGTAGGACTTCAACTGCTGTCCGAATGCATCCGCCAATTTCTTTTCTTCTGGCGTAAGCGTGGTTGCCATGTATTTGGACCAGAGTTCCCCGATTTCCCTGTCCAACTGCTTTACCTCGCTGATGGCACCCGTCACCACATCCTGATTGCCGGCATTGGACGCAGACAGGGCATTCAGTCGCATAAGGTTGATCTTGTCAATGATCTTGCCCAGGTCCACCAGGGGAACCGTACGGTCCTCATAGACTGTTTTCAGGCCTTGATTGGAGCCGTTCATTCCGTTCAGGCCAAGTACTCCAACAGCTATCAACAATACAAAAAGAAGCGTGACGAGAAGCGTCAGGCGCGTTTTAATCATCAGGCTGGAAAACATGCATGAATCTCCTTGAATTATTATTTGTATAAGTTACAAAAATTTATTATTAAGCTGCCGATTGAAATGCGGATATCTCCCTGGTAGTGAGTTGAATTTAAAGCAGCAAACGCCGGACGTCGCCCAGCACGCCTGACAGATAAGAGGTTAAACGCGCGCCCAGCGCACCGTCAATCACGCGATGATCGTAGGAAAGCGACAGGGGCAGCATGAGGCGCGGCACAAATTCCTTGCCGTTCCAGACAGGCTTCATGGTTGAACGGGAAACGCCCAGAATCGCCACTTCGGGCAGATTGATGATAGGCGTGAAATAAGTGCCTCCGATACCGCCCAGGCTGGAAATACTCATGCTGCCACCCTGCATTTCAGCCGGAGAAATCTTTTTCTCGCGCGCCTTGGCAGACAGCGTGCCGAGTTCACGGGCAATCTCCAGCACCCCCTTCTGATCGACATCACGGATCACCGGGACCACCAGACCATCTGGTGTGTCGGCGGCAAAGCCGATGTGGAAATATTGCTTCAGCACCAGGCTTTCTCCATCTACCGCAAGGGAGGCGTTGAATTCCGGGTAGGTTTTCAGGCCAGCCGCCACTGCCTTCATCAGGAACGGCATCAGGGTCAGCTTGACACCCTGCTTGCCTGCCTCGTCCAGCATGCTCTTGCGAAAGGTTTCCAGATCGGTGATATCCACTTCCTCGAACTGCGTGACGTGAGGTGCGGTTACCCAGTTGCGGTGCAGGTTGGCACCGGAAATTTTCTTGATCTTGGATAAAGGCTTGATCTCGACCGCACCGAACCTGGTGAAGTCCACCGCAGGCATGGCTGCAAGCCCCAGGCTCAGCCCGCTGGCAGCTGCGCCGCGCGGCCTGGCCAGTTCGGCCTTGACGAAGGCCTGCACGTCTTCCCTGAGAATACGCCGCTTCGCACCCGATCCATTGACATGGGCAAGATCGACGCCAAGCTCGCGAGCAAATGCGCGTACCGACGGGCTGGCGTGAACCTTGCCACTACTCCCCGCCACGGCCTCCCCCCTGACAAGGGGGGCGGGGGGGGGTTGGGGGGCCGGGGAAGGTTGAGTAGCTGGGGGAGTTGGGGCCGTTTTCGCTTCCGCCACGGGCTGCGAATCCGCTGCAGCAGGCGCGGGGGCAGCAGGCTGGCTCACTGCGGCCTCATTCACCTCCATAGTCAGAATCAGCGTACCTTCAGCCGCCTTTTCACCTGCCTTGAGACGAATCGCCGTCACCTTGCCGGCAAATGGCGCTGGAATGTCCATGGTAGCCTTGTCGCTCTCCAGCGTGACCAGGGAATCCTCCGCCTTGACCACGTCGCCGGCCTTGACCAGAATCTCGATCACGTCCACTTCGGGAAAATTACCGATATCCGGGACGCGCACTTCCTTGATGTTTGACACTATTATTTCTCCTGAATCGTAGGTTGGGTTAGCCCAAGGGGCGTAACCCAACAAACCGGGATCGTTGGGTTGCGGCGCGTTGCGCCTAACCCAACCTACGAATTTTACCGGCTACACCGTCACCGGGTTGGGCTTGTCCGGATCGATACCGTATTTTTTTATCGCCTCACTCACCCTGGCGGCGGGCAAAGTGCCTTCATCAGCCAGTGCCTTAAGGGCAGCGATGACGACATAATAACGATCCACCTCGAAGAAGCCGCGCAGTTTCTCGCGGCTGTCGCTGCGTCCGAAGCCATCCGTACCCAGCGTCACAAAGTTTGCCGGCACGAATTCGCGGATCTGGCCGGCGTAGGCCTTCATGTAGTCGGTGGAAGCAATCACCGGCGCCAGTCCACCCTTGAGGCATTTCGCGACATAGCTTTCGCGCTGCGGTTTTTCCGGGTGCATCCTGTTCCAGCGCACGGCATCCAGACCCTCGCGGCGCAGTTCGTTGAAGCTGGTGACGCTCCACACCTCGGCGGACACGCCAAAATCGTTTTCCAGCAGTTCCGCAGCCGCTTCCACTTCGCGCAGAATGGTGCCCGAGCCCATCAGGCGCACCTTGAGCTTCTTCTTGCCGGCTTTCTTCAGCAGGTACATGCCCTTGATGATGCCCTCCTCCACGCCCTTGGGCATGGGCGGGTGAACGTAGTTTTCGTTCATCACCGTGAGGTAGTAATACACATCCTCCTGCTCCTGGTACATGCGGCGCAGGCCGTCCTGGACGATTACCGCCAGCTCGTAGGCGTAGGCCGGGTCGTAGCTGATGCAGTTGGGGATCATGGCCGCCTGCAGGTGGCTGTGGCCATCCTCGTGCTGCAGGCCCTCGCCGTTGAGCGTGGTGCGCCCGGCAGTGCCGCCCAGCAGGAAGCCGCGCGCACGCGCATCGCCAGCCAGCCAGGCGAGGTCGCCGATGCGCTGGAAGCCGAACATAGAGTAATAGATATAGAACGGAATCATCGCCACGCCGTGATTGCTGTAGCTGGTCGCCGCCGCCACCCAGGAAGCGAAGGCGCCCGCCTCGTTGATGCCCTCTTCCAGAATCTGGCCGGTCTTGGCTTCGCGGTAATACATCACCTGGTCGGCGTCCTGCGGCTCGTACAACTGGCCTTGCGAGGAATAGATGCCGAGCTGGCGGAACATCCCTTCCATGCCGAAGGTGCGCGCCTCGTCTGGCACGATGGGCACCACATGCTTGCCAATCACCTTGTCCTTCACCAGCGTCGCCAGAATGCGCACGAAAGCCATGGTGGTGGAAATCTCGCGTTCGCCGGTGCCGCTGAGGATGGCATCGAAGTCCTTGAGCGAAGGCACAGGCAAAGCCTCGGCTTTCATGCGCCGCGCCGGCAGGTAGCCGCCCAGGGACTTGCGACGTTCCTTGAGATATTGCATTTCCGGGCTGTCTTCCGCCGGGCGATAGAATGGCACGCTGGAAAGCTGATCGTCGGCGATAGGGATATTGAAGCGATCACGGAATTCCTTCAGCGACGCATCCGACATCTTCTTCGCCTGATGAGTGATGTTCTGGCCTTCGCCTGACGTGCCCATCCCATAACCCTTCACGGTCTTGGCCAGAATCACCGTTGGCTGACCGGTGTGCCTGGTCGCCGCCGCGTAGGCAGAATAGACCTTGAACGGATCATGGCCGCCGCGATTGAGGCGCCAGATGTCGTCATCGGACATGTTGGCAACCATTTCCAGCAGCTCCGGATATTTGCCAAAGAAGTGCTGGCGCACGTAGGCGCCATCCTTGGCCTTGTAGTTCTGGTAATCGCCGTCCACGCATTCTTCCATGCGCTTGAGCAGCAAGCCCTTGGTATCCTTCGCCAGCAGGGCATCCCAGTGACGTCCCCACACTACCTTGATGACGTTCCAGCCCGCGCCGCGGAACACACCCTCAAGTTCCTGGATGATCTTGCCGTTGCCGCGCACCGGGCCATCCAGACGCTGGAGATTACAGTTCACCACAAAAATCAGGTTGTCGAGCTTCTCGCGCCCGGCAAGGGAAATCGCGCCCAGGGATTCCGGTTCATCGGTCTCGCCGTCGCCGAGGAAAGCCCACACCTTGCGGTTCTCGGTATTGACCATGCCGCGGTCGTTGAGATACTTCATGAAGCGCGCCTGATAAATCGCCGTCAGCGGCCCCAGGCCCATGGATACGGTGGGGAACTGCCAGAAATCCGGCATCAGCCAGGGATGCGGATAGGAAGGCAGGCCACCGCCATCCACTTCCTGGCGGAAATTTTTCATCTGCTCATCGCTCAGGCGCCCCTCAAGGTAAGCACGAGCATAGATGCCGGGCGATGAATGGCCCTGGATATACAGCAGGTCGCCGCCGTGCTTGTCGTCCGGGGCGTGAAAGAAGTGGTTGAAGCCCACGTCATACAGGGTCGCCGCGGAGGCGAAACTGGCGATATGGCCACCGACACCGGGGCTTTTCTTGTTCGCCTGCATCACCGTGGCAATGGCGTTCCAGCGTATCAGGGCGCGGATGCGGCGCTCCAGGGCAAGATCACCGGGAAAACGCTCTTCCTGCGGCACCGGAATGGTATTGAGGTAAGCCGTGCGGGCCGAATAGGGCAGATTCGCGCCGCTCCGGCGCGCCTTGTCGATCATCTGCTCCAGCAGAAAATGAGCTCGCTCCACACCTTCCAGCTCGAGAACCGCATCCAGGGCATCCAGCCATTCCTGCGTTTCCTGAGGGTCCATGTCGGGGATTGCTGCCATTATGATCGCTCCTGAGTAGACATTTTTTCAAACCTGTTATGATTCCTTATCTTGCCCTCTTTGGTCAAGGCAAGAATACACGCCACTGTCCGGGAAACCACTCCATGAATCAAGCAAAAATAATTGAAAAACAATCCGACCTAAAAGCAGAGGAAATTTGCGGCAACGATCATGTGCTGATAATTCTGCCTGCGGTAAAGAAATTTGCCCTGCTCAAGGACCTGCCCCTGCTCGACACCCTGCAGGCGCGCATGGAAAGGCGCGGCGTAAAGCTGGAAGACCTGAAAAAATCCCCGCTCAGCAGCGATCTCGATCAAGGCGCACTGGTCACATGGCTGACATTCGACACGCAGCAGACCGCCTTTGAACGACACACGGCCATGCGCAAGGCCATCCAGTCACTCATGAGCGAGCAACCCCAGTCCATCACTATCGCCGTCAGCGGCACAGCCAAACAGCGCCATCTGGCTGCGGAATGCGCAGTCTATTGCGCCCTGGCCAACAGCGCCCAGCTTCCCGTGCGCAAAAAGAAGGATGAACGCAAGCCGCTGCAGAAAATCGTTGTCTACGGCCACCGCTCCGGCAACGCTTATCAAGTGCAACGGGCGCAGGCCGCCGGGAATATTCTCAGCCGCGAACTCACCATGCTGCCAGCCAACGAGCTCACTCCGGGCCTTTACCGTGAACGCATCCGCAAGCTGGCCAGGGAAGAAAAATGGAAATGCGAAGAATTTGACCTGAAAAAACTGCGCAAAATGGGTGCCGGCGCCTTCGTCGCGGTCGCTCAGGGCAGCGAGGAAGAAGACGCCGCCATCGTACATCTTTCCCACCGCCACCCCGATGCAAAACAGACGGTCGCTCTGGTTGGAAAAGGCATCTGTTTCGATACCGGCGGCCATAACCTCAAGCCGGCGCGCTATATGCACGGCATGCACGAAGACATGAACGGCTCCGCGGTGGCGCTGGGCATTCTGCTGGCGGCGAGCAAGGCCAATCTGCCGGTCAACCTGGATGTCTGGCTCGCCATCGCGCAGAACCATATCAGTCCCAAGGCCTACAAACAGAATGATGTGGTGACGGCGCTCAACGGCACAACGATCGAAATTATCCACACCGATGCCGAAGGGCGCATGGTGCTGGCCGACACACTGACCCTGGCATCACGCGAAAAACCGGATTTCATGCTCGACTTCGCCACCCTCACCGGCAGCATGGCCACCGCGCTGGGGGCGCGCTACTCGGGGATTTTCAGCAACCGGGAGAAGCTGCTCGATAGCGCCCAGAGGGCAGGCCAGACCTCGGGCGAACGGGTCAACGCCTTTCCCCTGGATGCCGATTATGAAGCGGATCTCGACAGCCAGATTGCCGACATCAAGCAATGCACCATGGAAGGCGATGCCGACCACATCCTGGCGGCGCGCTTCCTGCTGCGCTTTATCGAAAACGACACCCCATGGCTGCACATGGACCTCTCCGCCAGCAACTGCAAGGGCGGGCTGGGTGCGATAGGGTCGGATGTCACCGGCTTCGGCGTTGGCTGGGGAATAGCCTTTTTGGCTAGTCATTCCGGCAAATTGTAATTGCCGGTGCGCTGCGTTATAGTCGATTCAACCTTAATATTTCTGGCTGCAGCGCCATGACCGACCACACGCTTCTCACTGATAATTTCCAGCGACCGATTGAATATCTGCGCCTGTCCGTAACGGACCGGTGCGATCTGCGCTGTGCATATTGCATGCCGGAGGATTTCAAGGGCTATGAGGAGCCGGAAAACTGGCTGACGTTTGACGAAATCGAACGCCTGATCGCAGCCTTTGCCCGTCTGGGGGTGAAGCGTCTGCGCCTCACCGGCGGCGAGCCCCTGCTGCGGCGCGATCTGACAGGACTTGCCGGGCGCCTTTCAGCGCTGCCCGGCATCGAAGACCTGTCGCTCAGCACCAATGCCACCCACCTCGACAAATATGCCCGCGCGCTACGCGACAGCGGCGTGTCTCGCATCAACGTCAGCCTTGACTCTCTTAAACGCGAACGAATTGAAAAAATTACCGGCCGCGATTGCCTGGATAAAATCCTGGCCGGCCTGATGGCGGCCAAGGCAGCCGGTCTGGCTCCGATCAAAATCAACATGGTGGCGCTACAGGGGGTCAACGAGGACGAGATCGATGACATGGTGGCCTTCTGCATCAAACACAGCTTCATCCTGCGCTTCATCGAAGCCATGCCGATCGGCAACACTGGCCGCGAGGCTCGGTTTCTCGACCTGCAACCAGTCAAACAGCGCCTGCAGGAACGATTCGGCTTGCTCGAGGGCGTGATACCCGGCGGCGGCCCCGCACGTTACCTGAAGTCTGCCGACGGCAAATTCAGTGTCGGCTTCATCACCCCGATTTCCCAGCATTTCTGCGAAACCTGCAACCGCGTTCGGCTGTCGGTTGACGGGACGCTCTATACCTGCCTGGGTCAGGATGAAAAATTTGAATTCAGGCCCCTGCTACGTGGCGGGATTTCCGATCAGGGCCTGGAAGACGCAATTCGCCTGGCAATCTCCCTCAAGCCCGAGCGCCACGAATTCCGCGAGGAGCCGCACAAGATCGTGCGCTTCATGTCATCCACAGGTGGTTGATTTACCGCCGCACGGGGCGGGAGTGCTTGGCAATTCAGCCGCTTGTTTTGTCGTTGTTTCCACTTTTGGATAGTTCGGGAAACAGCGGGTCGAACTCCAGATGATTTGACACTTCGCCATCCTCGGGCTGTTTGGCTTGTTCCGGCTCCAGAACGAAATCGAGCGGCGCATCCAGCCTGGCTTCTTCTTCCTGCACTGCTGGAGCCTCAGCCGCCATTTCTGGCGCAGTAATTTCGCTTTCTTCGTGACTTGCAAAATACAGCGGGTTGTCCGCATCGAGCTGCCTGCCCAGCTTTTGCACCAGCACCCACAAGCTGCTGTCATCCATGGCCGACTGGCAGCGCAGCGCAAGCTGTTCGAATTCCGGCTTCATGCCCTGGGAACTGTAAATCTCAAAAAGTTTTTTCCACAAGTGAACATCGTCCGGATGTTTGTCCAGATATTCCTGCAGCGACTCAATGGCGCGATTGGCCCAGCCATAGGCCAGGTAAAGATCCGCCTCATCCAGCACCGACTCGGCTTCGGTGAACGTGACCGACTCATCTTCCTTTTCGAAAATACTGGTGGGGTTTAAGAGAAAATCTTCTTCCAGCTCAGTTGCCGATGGTTTGATCTTACCTGCCCGATGCTCATCGGGCCGCGATGGTGCTGCCTTTACATATTGAGGCATCTCGCTGGGGGCAAACTCCTGCCCCAATTCAGCATCCAGCCACGCTTCGGCCTGGCGTCTGCGCCAGCGCCACCAGCCGGAAACAATAAACGCCACAATCAGCCCCACCCCTGCCATTCCGCGCAAAGAGGTATTTTCCCACCAGCTCTCCGGGCTGGCATTCGTGCTGGCGCTGGTCGAAACCACGTTCTGCACTGGAGGTGTGGCCAGCTTTTCGGTCAAAGACAAGCGGCTGTTGGTTTTCTCCAGTTCTTGCTGCATGTTTTGAAGCTGCTCTTCAAGCTGCATGATGCGATTTTTCATGCTCAGCGCATTGGCCACCAGGTCATCGGCATCCAGCAGCAATTGTTTTTCGCGCAGTTGCTGCCGCTGCTCTTCAGTTATTTTCCCAATGGCGGACAAATCAAGATCAGAGGTGGAAAGCTTGAGGCGGAAACCACCCTCTTGCATGGCGGGCGGATGCGCTTGCGATTGTGCGCCAATAAATTCAGCCGTTTTTTTAGCCGGGGCACGAACACGGCGCGGCTTGCTGGCCGCGTCTGCTGAAGGTGCTGGCGCGGATGCAAGCGGACGCAGTGCCGGAACCCGAATCACGCCACCTTCTGGCAATGGCTCATCAACAGGCACCCCAAGCAGCTCGGGATTGGCTTCACGTATGGCCCGCAGCAGATCGCGCTGCTTTCGCTTCTGCCGTGGATACAGGCTGCCGGCAATGGAGTGCAGCGTTTCACCGTGGCGCACAGCCCAGACTTGCTGATCCTGCGTATTCGAAACTCGCGTCCCGGGTGATGCTGTAGCTGGCTTTACCGCGGGAAAATGGCTCTGCGCATAGTCAACCGGGTCGAGCAGCAGGGTATATTCCCGGCTCAGGTGACCCTGGCCGCAACTTCCCTGCACCAGCAAATGCAGAACCGGCTCATTGATTACCTGGGTTGAGTGGATTTTCAGCTCAAGCCGTCCGTTCGCGTCAACCAGTTCCAGATTTGCCTGGGTCAGGTAGGAAGCGTGTTCGCCCTGCCCCTTGGGGCGTGCAAGGGAGAAACACCGGCTGTCCAGCTCTTCATCGGAACCGGCCTTAAGTGGAATGGTAACGCGCAGGGGTTGGCCCAGAAAGGTATGCAGGCTTGCTTCGCCAAGCAGCATGGCAGAAGACGAAAGTGGAGCGGCGCAGGAAATGAATCCAGCCAGAATCAGCGACGCTTTCAAATGGTCTACCTGCCCGCTCATCTGCCCAACCTTTAAAAACAAGGGAATGGCACGAAACCCGCACCAGCCGCCGAGTTTATAACAATCCACACTTTCCCATCAAGCCATTTAATGCAAACGGCTTATGCAATATAGCTTCGGGAAATGGGCATTGCTTCGTTCCAGCCAAGGCTAACGCGCCTGCGGCGCATAAGCCTGCTCTGAAACTCACAGGCCGCGCGCGTTCCGCTTGCGTTCGTTTTAGTTCCGGCTAACGCGCCTGCGGCGCATAAGCCTGCTCTGAAACTCACAGGCCGCGCGCGTTCCGCTTGCGTTCGTTTTCAGTAAGGAAGCGCTTGCGCAGGCGAATGGACTTGGGGGTCAGCTCAACCAGTTCATCGTCGGCGATGAATTCAACCGCGGATTCCAGCGTCAGCTGGACCGGCGGGGTCAGGCGCACCGCTTCGTCAGTACCGGAAGAGCGTACGTTGGTGAGTTGCTTGCCCTTGATCGGGTTCACCACCAAATCGTTGTCGCGACTGTGAATGCCGATAATCATGCCTTCATAGAGCTTGTCGCCTGGCGAAACGAACATGCGGCCGCGATCTTCCAGCTTCCACAGGGCATAAGCCACCGCGTCGCCGTTGTCCTGCGAAATCAATACGCCATTGTGGCGCGCAGGAATGTCTGCCTTCATCGGCGCGTATTCGTCAAAAACGTGGCTCATCACACCGGTACCGCGCGTCAGGGTCATGAATTCAGACTGGAAGCCGATCAGGCCGCGTGCCGGGATGCGGTAATCCAGGCGCACCCGGCCCTGGCCGTCAGGCAGCATGTCCTGCAAGTCGCCACGGCGGCGGCCCAGTTCTTCCATCACCGCACCCTGGTTGGCATCTTCCACATCGGCGGTCAGCATTTCGAAAGGCTCGCATTTCTCGCCATTAATGTCCTTGAGCAGCACGCGCGGACGCGATACCGATAGCTCGTAACCTTCGCGCCGCATGGTCTCCAGCAGAATGGTCAGGTGCAACTCGCCCCGTCCGGCGACCACGAACACGTCTGCATCGCCAGTCTCGTCGACACGCAGGGCCACGTTGGTGAGCAGCTCCTTGTTCAGGCGCTCGCGAATCTGGCGGCTGGTCACGAATTTGCCTTCCTGACCGGCGAGAGGAGAGTTGTTGACCTGGAAATTCATGGTCAGAGTGGGCTCATCCACGGTCAGCATCGGCAAGGCTTCAGGCGCATCGATCGCAGTCAGGGTGACACCGATGCCGATTTCATCGACGCCATTGATCACCACGATATCACCCGCCTGAGCCTCATCCAGCTGTACCCGGGCCAGGCCGCTGAAACCCAGTACCTGATTCACTTTTGCGCGCACACCCTTGTCTTCCGGGCCGCGCAGCACCATGACTTCCTGACCGGGCTTCAGCCTGCCACGGGCGATACGGCCAATTCCGATACGACCCACGTAGCTGGAATAATCAAGGGCGGAAATTTGCAGTTGCAGCGGCAGGTCGGGATTGCCATCAGGAGCGGGAACATGTTTGAGAACCGCTTCGAACAACACGCGCATGTTGTCGCTAGGCGTGTTGTAATCCAGCGAGGCAAAGCCGTTCAGGGCCGAGGCGTAGACCACCGGAAAATCCAGTTGCTCTTCGGTTGCGCCGAGTTTGTCAAACAGGTCGAAGGTCTGGTTTACCACCCAGTCCGGCCGTGAGCCAGGACGGTCAATCTTGTTGATCACCACGATGGGCTTGAGGCCAAGCGCCAGGGCTTTCTTGGTCACGAAACGGGTTTGCGGCATCGGGCCTTCCACTGCGTCGACCAGCAGCAGCACGCCGTCCACCATCGACAGTACGCGCTCCACCTCTCCGCCGAAGTCGGCATGGCCGGGGGTGTCCACGATATTGATGTGGTGTCCTTCAAACTCGATGGAGGTGTTTTTGGCCAGAATGGTGATGCCACGCTCTTTTTCCAGATCGTTGCTGTCCATCACTCGTTCAACCACGTGTTGGTGGGCGGCAAACGTGCCTGCCTGCTGCAAGAGTTTGTCCACCAGCGTGGTTTTGCCGTGGTCAACGTGGGCGATAATAGCGATATTACGAAGGGCGCGTGACATGAAAAATTTCCGGTGCGGTAAAAAGTGAGGCATTTTAGCATAACCATCTGGTAATTTTCTAAAATCCCCGTATAATGCGGCGGCTTGGTCGGGTAGATTCCGTCCATTGAGTTCATCGATCTCTGGCCCCTTCTTTTTCAGACATTTCTGAAAATGTGATTGCACCCCGGTTAGCGACGATGTTTTTGCGCCGCGCGGTGTTATGCAGATGTTCCCCCGGAATTTCCGGCAAGTCTCGCCGTTCCCTGCCTGTGCGCCCCTTTATATAGCGTTTTGTCTGCGCCCCTTGGTTCTTGCTTGTTCTGCAAGGAAGAGGAAGTGTTGCCACGCGAATCTAAACTTAAGGAAATTCCGTGTCTTTCGAAAATCTCAAACTGCATCCCTCCATTCTTCAAGCCATTGTTGACAGTGGCTACACCACGCCGACACCGATTCAGGCCGAAGCCATTCCTGAAGTGCTGGCCGGACGCGACATCATGGCCTCGGCACAAACCGGCACCGGCAAGACCGCAGCTTTCATGCTGCCCGCCATCCACCGTCTCTCCACCCCCTCTGCCGTCAAAAGCAAAGGTCCTCGCGTCCTGGTATTGACGCCAACCCGTGAACTGGCAACCCAGGTAAACGACGCTGCGCGCAAATATGGCAAGCACCTTCGCCTTAACACCGTGAGCATCCTCGGCGGCATGCCTTACCCGCTGCAAAACAAGCTGCTGTCAGGCTATGTGGATATTCTGGTTGCGACTCCAGGCCGCCTGATCGATCACATCGACCGCGGCCGCATCGACTTTTCCCGTCTGGAAATGCTGATTCTGGATGAAGCCGACCGCATGCTGGATATGGGCTTTATTGAGGATGTGGAGAAAATTGCCAGCGCCACTCCAGCCAGCCGCCAGACCCTGCTCTTTTCCGCCACGCTCGACGGCAATATTGGCAAACTGGCCACGCGCTTGCTGAAAGATCCGAAACGCATTCAGGTCGCCGCACAGCAGGACCGCCACGAGAACATCGAGCAACGCCTGCATTTTGTAGACGATATGGCGCACAAAAATCTTCTGCTGCAGCACATGCTCACCGACATCGACCTGAAGCAGGCCATCGTTTTTACCGCCACCAAGCGTGATGCCGACATGCTGGCCGAGGATCTGTTTGCCCAGGGCCATGCTGCTGCCGCTCTGCATGGCGACATGAACCAGGGCGCACGCAACCGCACCCTGACCAAATTGCGTCGCGGCGGCTTGCGCGTCCTGGTGGCCACGGATGTAGCAGCACGCGGAATTGACGTTGCCGGCATCAGCCATGTAATCAACTTCGATCTGCCCAAGTTTGCCGAAGACTACGTACACCGTATCGGTCGTACTGGCCGTGCAGGGGCTTCCGGCATTGCCGTTTCCTTCGCATCCTACCGGGACATGCAGCTTCTGCAGCGGATTGAACGTTTCACCGGCCAAGCTATTGCGCCGCATACCATTGCAGGCCTCGAACCCAAGCGTGTGCCGCGTCCAAGCGCTCCCCGCTCCGGCCAGGATCGCAAGTTCTCTGGCAAACCAGGACCAGGCGGCAACCGCAGCGCCTCAGGCCAGCCACGCCGCGAAGGCGGTTTTGCCCGTAGCGGTGAAAAGCGTCCCAATAGCGGTGGCTTCACCCATCACAGCGGACGCCGTCACGGTTAATCTGCTTTAGCAAACAACAAAAAAGCCGGATAAATCCGGCTCAGGCTGCTGACAAACCCCGTCTTTCCCCGAAGGCGGGGTTTGTTATTTTGTGGCATTGCTCGGCGGGGGAGGATGACTGCTAGGACATGGAGTTGCTGGTCATCGGCGGCCAGGTGGCGATGCTGAGGCAGAATAACGATTATGGCCGTAAGTTCATTTGCGCGATGATCCGGTGGCGGGCGCCTGCCGCTGCCTGAACCATTGTTCCAGCATCATCAGCACCCAAACCATGGTGCCGTGATAGCCGGCATGCTCGTCCAGATGATGCCCGAGTAGCTTGTCGATAAAATCCGCGCGGATGATGTGGCGCGATTTCAGATCGCTCAGACTGTCGGCGGCCAGGGCCTGCAACGGCTTGTGATTCTGAAGCCAGACACCGAAAGGCAGGCCGAAACCGTGTTTTTGCTTGGTAATGATCTCGTCCGGCAAAGTGCCCCGTAGCGCCTCCTTAAAGAAATAGCGCAGCTTCGTTCCCTTGAGCTTGAGCTCCGGCGCCAGCCGTGCGGAAAAGGCCACCATTTCGTCGTTAAGAAATGGGAAAGCCACCTCCATCCCAGCCAGTTCACATGCTTTTGCGACCTTGGGCAAATCGTTATCGGCAAGAGTGAATTTCAGATCAAGCGCAAGCATTTTGTTGATCAGACTTTCCGCATGGGCCTGGCGATAGGTTTCATTCAAGCACGAGAGAGGTTGTCCGATATCGGTAGTCGCCAAAAATTCCCGGGTGAATACCTGCTCATGACCATAGCGCTCCAGCAGGTTATAGGTTTCAAGCCGTGCCGGCATCGGCACCGAGGCCTGGTCGATGTAACTGCGGGCCTTGCGCAACAGTGGAATATTCTGGCCAGCGGGCATGTTGAAAACGATGGGCTCGAGGATACTTCTGCGCAATGCTGAAGGGATGCGTTCGTAAAGGGAAAAGATCGTTTGCTTTGCATAGCGCTCGTTGCCGCCGAACAGTTCGTCCCCCCCGTCTCCGCCCAGTATCCTGCTCAAGCCGTCCGCCTTTGCCATGCGTGCGCAATAAAATGCTGGCACGGCAGAAGCATTGCCGAAAGGCTGGTCAAAAACCGCCGCGATCTGCGGAATGGCCGCCACCACATCGTCCGGGGTCACATAATACTCGTGATGCTGGGTAGAGAAATGCCGTGACGCGATGCGGGCATATTCCATCTCATCATAGCCATCGGCTTCGAAGCCGATGGAGTAGGTCCGCGCAGGCCGCCCACCCGCCGCCCCCAAAATCCCCGCGATCGTGGAGCTATCCGTCCCGCCGCTGAGGAACGCGCCTGTCTCCTGATCACCACAGGCTTCGTGTACGCTTGAGTGCAATAGCCGCAGAAACTCCTGCTTGAGGGCAGCGAAAGGCAGTTTTTCCTGCTCCAGGAACTGCATTTCCCAGTATTTCCGGGTTTCCGCCTTCCCTTTTCCGAAGACGAGATACTCGCCCGGCAGAAGGCGCTGCTGGCCCTTGTAGATCGTGCCGGGCCCCTGAATCATGTGGAAAAAGACGTAGTTATAAAGCGCCTGCGGATCGATTTCCGGCCTTGCCAGCGGGTGTAGAACCAGTGCATCCGCGGACGAACCGAATACCAGGCCTGCGCCGGAAATCTGGTAGGAAAGCGGCTGAATACCCATGCGGTCGATCGCCAGAACGGCCTCGCCGGCATCCTCATTCAGGATGCAAAGAGAAAATGCGCCCGACAGGTCCGCAAAAATCCGCTCTCCCTTTTCCAGCCAGCCATCAGCCAGGGTTTTTGCAAAGCCCTCTGTCTGCGCCAGATGGGCCAGACGCGCATCCTTGAATCTGACCTGGCCCCATACTGCGGCCAAGAGGCCTTCCCTCTGGTAAACATGCGCGCTCTCGCTATTGGCGACAACCGCCAGTGCGCTCTCCGCACCCGCCCGCACCTGTATGCCGCTGGCGTCGAAACGGGCCAGCGCTCCGGCCATTCTTTCGACTAACTGCAGGTTATCGGCTGCTGCGGCACCATAGCCGATCCAGCCACACAGACCACTCACAATAATTTCCTTATATTTTCAAACATCGCTGCCCGTTTATTGCTGGGCACTGAAGCCGGATAATCCATTATCAGAGCCAAAACATCGTTGTGGGAGCGGCGCCCTCGCCGCGATTTGCGGCCTCATTCGCGCCGGGGACGGCACTCCTGCATGCATGTGCATCCCCATGGATAATTTGGCTAAACCCAATGCTACTTGACCCCATGACGGCTCATCAGGTCATAGATGGTGGGCCGGCTGATACCGAGCAGTTCTGCCGCCTTGACAAGATTTCCATCCACTCGCGCCAGCGCTTTTACCAGGGCCTTGTATTCGGCATCCTCACGTACCTGGCGCAGATTGATAGGCTCATCTGTTGCAGAGGAAACCTGCAATCCAAGGTCATCCGCAGTAATTTGGGGGCCGTCCGCCATTATGACGGCACGCTTGATGCAGTTTTCCAGTTCCCGCACATTTCCCGGCCACCCATGGTTTTCTATCGCGGCCAGTGCCTCCTCGCTGAAATTCAGCAAGGAGCGCCCCTCATGGGCACTGAACTTGTTTTTGAAGTGATGCGCCAGCAGCGCGGCATCGCCCACCCGGCCCCGCAACGGCGGGATCGTAACCACAATCTCGCTCAACCGGTAAAAGAGATCTTCCCGGAATTGCCCGGCCACAATCAGCTCCTTCAAATTCTGATGTGTTGCGCAGACTATACGAACATCCACGGGAATCTCGTCTCTTCCCCCGATCCTTTCGATCACTCTTTCCTGCAGGAAGCGCAGGAGTTTCGCCTGCAGGGACATGGGCAGATCCCCCACCTCATCCAGGAAAAAAGTGCCTCCATTAGCGAGTTCGATTTTACCCAGGGTCTGCTTGACCGCCCCGGTAAAGGCTCCCTTCTCGTAGCCGAACAACTCGCTTTCCAGGAGGTTTTCAGGAATCGCCGCGCAGTTGATGGCCATGAAGCGCTTCCCCTGTCTGGCGCTCAACTGATGCAGGGCTTTCGCCAGCAATTCCTTTCCCGTCCCGCTGTCGCCCAGCAACATGACCGTGGCATCCGAAGGCGCCACCTTCTCCACGCTGCGGCACACCTTAAGCAAGCCGGGGTCCCTGCTGATAATGCCGGAAAGAGGTGAATCCGCCTGAGTCTGCAGCAGGCTGCGATTTTCCTGCTGTAGCGCATGCAGGTAGAAAGCCCTTTCAATCACCAGGCCAAGCATTTCAGGGTCAAAAGGTTTTTGATGAAAATCGTAAGCGCCCATACCGATGGCTTTCACCGCGTTGCCATGATCCTGGTTACCCGTAAGGACGATCACTTTGGTATCCGGCGCAAGTTCAAGTATCTGCTTCAGGGTGGCCAGGCCCTCCGAAGCGCCATCCGGGTCGGGGGGAAGGCCAAGGTCCATGGTGACCACGGCAGGTTCGTAGCGGCGAACCTGCGCGAGCGCGCTTTCCCGGTCCCCCGCCACCAGCACTTCATATGCGTCAAAACTCCAGCGCAGTTGTTTTTGCAGCCCGGGATCGTCTTCGATTATCAACAGGTATTTTTTATTTTGACTCACTTCTTTCCTCTTGCCCTTATGCGGCATTCTCGACAGCATGATTCTGATTATGGAGCGGCAAGGTCATGCGGAAGGTCGTGCCGCTTGACGGGTCGCTGCGGACCTGAAGCTGCCCGCCAAGTTCGTGGACGTATTCCCTGCTCTCGAACACGCCAACTCCCATACCTGCTGACTTTGTTGATTCAAATGGCTTAAACAGGCGCTCGCGGATAAATGCTTCGTTCATGCCACGCCCTGTATCCCGAATCTCGATAATTGCGGTCCCATTATCCCTGGTCAGGCACACCCTTACCTGCCCGTCCCGGGGAGTAGCTTCTATCGCATTCTGAATGAGATGCCCGATTACCCGTTCGAGGCGGGCCCAGTTGGCCAATACCGGCAGGCCAGCATCCACGATCTCCAGCACCGGCTTTGGCTCTACTGCGGATTTGACTGCCACCGCTTGCTGCAACAACTGGTCGATAACAAGCGGGGCCGGCTTCTCAATGGAAGCGCCACTGCTCAATCGCTGCAGGAGCAGCTTCATTTTTTGAATGGAGAGATCCACCGTTTCGAGCATATCTTTCTGGAACTCGGGATTATTCTTGTGTTTTTCCGCATTGGAAAGCATGAGCGACAACTGGGAAACCAGATTTTTGAGGTCGTGCACCACAAAGGTGGACATGCGATTGAAAGATTCGAACTGCCGCGCCACCAGGAGTGCATTGGCCGCCTCCTGTTGAGCAAGGTAACTTGCTGCCTGGCTCCCCGCGATTTTGAGCAGATCGCACACTTCCCAGTTTAATCTGACCCTGCTTCTGGGCTGTGCCAGCACCATAATACCAAACAATCTGCGCTGCTGGACCAGAGGAACCACCAGCCAGGCCTTGGGGATAGTCCGCAGCCATGGGGGCATGGAAAATGCGCCATATTTTTCAGGATTTGAATCATATTCCTGTAAATCGATCACCCACTGCTTATTTTCCAGAAACTGGCAAAAGTCACCCTTTGCCGGCTCCGACCCGCTCGCCAAAGGCATATTCCAGTGCGTCACGAGTTCGCAACTGCCGGATTCCCGGTTGAGCCACAAAGCGCCCCCGGGGCTTTCCACCAACTCGGCTACAGCCTGGATGGTGCGCTCTTCCAATCCATGCCCGACCTCGGATAGCGTGCGGGTGAAGCGCAGCCATTCCTCCCGGTAATCATAGTTGTAAATAAAAAAATGCTTGCTGATGTACACCTTTAGCCAGGAACGCAAACTTCCTGAGAAAAGCACCCCCATGAGCAAAATTACGGCACCAAACAGGAATACCGCCTGCAAGACCGTTCCCCAGTTCCCGCCAAAAAAACGCAGGTAGTAACCGACAGCCGCCATGGCCAGCAAGTAGAGGGCCGCACCGAACAGTGCCGCGGAATGGAACAGGATACGGCGCGACACCGAAATCCCTAATGACCACTGAGGATTGCGTGCAGCCGACACAGCGACAAGCGGAACAATCAGGGCATTGACAATCCCTCGTGCGGCCCATATTTCCGAATTTACATGCCTGAACAACATGGCATCGCTATACAGATAAAAATCATAGGCAAACACCCCGCCAATTCCCAAACAGAGGTACTTTATTCCCCAACGCTGCTTGGCCGGTGTATTCCGGTAGAACTGTTCCACCAGGATCATGCCCATGACAGCCATCGCCACGCGCCCGGTGACAACCGTCATAAAAGCAAGCGAACCATGGAGAGTCCCCTCCCCCCAATGGATATACACGGTTGCAAAAAAAATCAAAAGATAAAAAGCTGCGATACCCGCTACAAACGGCCTGAACCTGACAGAAGTGGAAGCATCTGTTTTCTGAAAGGATCCCAGCAGCATGACCAGAAAAATGGACCAGCCTGCATTGCGAAAAATTTCCAGGACATCAGTCAGAAGTGACAAGGGATGCCCCTTGGCAACATGATAGGCAACCGTCGCTGCCCAAAGTGCCGTAAGCAGGCAGGCGGATGTCAAAATCATCCCATGCAGGCGGCCTCGCCAGCTGGTCAGCAGAAGCCCGCTCAGGAAAAGAAACGCGACAGCCGCGATGAAGTAGCTATACGCCGCAATGCTTGTCAGCATGAAAAGCCAACTCCCGCAATCATCTCCCGCCCTTGCCGAACAGAACGACCTGAACGGTATCAATCAAAATAATTATATCCAGGAACAAACTGTTGTTTTTCACATAGTACAGGTCGTATTGGAGCTTTTGTAAGGCATCCTCGACCGAGGCTCCATATTGGTAGCGCACCTGGGCCCATCCGGTAATCCCCGGCTTGATGCTGTGTCTTACGTTGTAATAGGGTATCTCATCGCAGAGCTGTTTCACAAAATAGGGTCTTTCCGGCCGGGGGCCGACAAAACTCATTTCACCCTTCAGAACATTCAGGATTTGTGGCAATTCGTCGATTCTCAGTTTGCGAATGAACCGCCCCACCTTGGTCGTGCGCGGATCATTTTCAGCCGCCCACTGCGGCTTACCTGCTTTCTCGGCATCATTTCGCATGCTGCGGAACTTCATGACCATAAAATGATGGCCATCCTTGCCTACCCTTTTCTGCCGATAAAGAATCGGAGAGCGATCTTCGATATAAATACACAGCGCAGTAATCATCATCACGGGAAGCGTGGCAATCAAAAGGATCACACTTGCAAGCAGGTCAAAACCCCTTTTAATGCCGGCGCGCAATTGCCCCTGGTCAAACCCGCCGCCAAACACCAGCCAGCTTGGCTGTAGCGAGTCCACCCGAATCTGGCACATCTCGCGTTCGAAAAAAGTCGCCGCGTCAATCACCTTATACCCATGCAGCTTGCATTTCAGAAGGTCCTGAATGGGAAAGCTCCCATTGCGTCGATTTTGGACCGCCACAACGATCTCATTCACGTTATATTTATTTGCCATGGATGTCAGCGACCCATTCACCGGCAACACAGATGAAGGAGGTACAAGACATTCTTCATCTGGCATTGGGATAAAACCAACGATATTGAGTTTATGATGGCCATAGTGACTCCCGACCAGATCGCCACACTCCTTGGCCACCGCGCCAACACCCAGAATCATGATTTTCGGCGCCAGATGGCTGAGACTGGACCACCTAAAAAAAACAATCCGCGTCAGCAAGACCCCTGAAATGGCAATCAAAATAACAATCCCCAATATGCCGCGGCCAAAATAAAGATCCGGTGCCAAATAAAAAACCAGGGTCATGAGTCCGAATCCCAATGCAAATGCCGGCATGAGGCGTTGCAAAGTACTCTTGAAATCCTCCCTGTAATCCAGTTGATACATCCCAAGAGAAGTCATGCTGAATACCATGACGAATGCAAAAGCACCCGCCTCTGGAAATAGCTTTGCAAACGGAATAGCCAAAAGCTGCGAGGAATTCATGAAGCGGATTGAAGCGCCCAGGTAGACCGAAGCCAGCAGGATGAACACTTCAATTGCGAAAAGAATAATTCCTGTGATTGAGACGTAATGATTGGAAATACGAAACATTTCCTGTTCCTCGTGTTTTTTGTGTATTTCAAGCTGGTCAGTAAACCATGGTCCGGATTACTCAACTCATGCATCTGCACGGACACGCCAGTTTACTTCCCATCAATTAATATCTGATGTCAGTCTCAATCGTACGCAAGGAATATGCCATATTACTAACAAGTTGATTTTTTGTGATTTACTTTGACAGGAATGGTAGCCGTGGCCGCATCAAAGCCGAGCCGCTGTCAATGATGTCGAGATATTGACGGCAGCCTTGCCGCTCAACACGCATCTGTATCATTCCTGATTATGGGACAGGTTTCACTCGACAGCTTGCGGGCCAGCCAATGACACAAAACGGCTTTAACAGCCATCCTTCCAGCGGTTCAAGCCAGGCGCCTGTTATTATTTATGGTCATTTGCGTTGCAAAAGGGTACGCACATAGTTGCTGGGGATAGCGTAGGTAATACCGCTCGGATGGCTCAATGCACTTTCCTTCATTCCCTTAATTAAAACCTTGTTTATGATCCCGTAGACGATTCCGGTTTCCGGATCGTAAAGCGGACTGCCGCTATTGCCGGGGTAGGCTGTTCCATCAAGCTGAAACACGGTATAAGCCGATTTTTGAAGCTGGGCGATCACTTTTACATCCAACTGTTTGGAATTCAGCGCGGGCAAAACAACGGGAGTGATTGATGAAAGCATTCCGCGATGGGTCACGGGATGGAACCCGAGGATCATGCCAATGGGAAACCCGGTAAACGCAAACATTTGCCCTTCCCTGACCGTGCCGGAATCCCCCAATTCCATCGCGGGGAGCACTGAACCGCTGATCTGGAGCAGTGCAAGGTCGTGTTCCGTGTCAAGTGCGATCTGAACCGCTGCCCTAAGCTCCTGCTCCTTGTCGCCTCTTGCCACGATAACGACAAGAGACTCCATCCTGTCGGCATTCATCACCTTCGGAATAACGTGCGCGTTGGTTACAATAAGCGAGCCATTGCCCACAACGAAACCCGTGCCCATGAAACTCACGGAAGGGCTGCGCGTCTTTTGGAAAGTGCCGATCCCAACAACAGATGGCTTTACAGCTTCAATGGTATTGGAAAGATCCCCCCCCCAAAGCTGGCTGGCAAAAAAACACCCCAAGCACAACAGAATAACTCTTTTGGCATAGACAAGGGAAGTCAATAAAACACCAACCCGGATGAACATCATCTTGATATTCATGGCCACCTCCATAACATGTAGCAGAAGAAATCAGGCTGGTCGCAACCACCCCGATTTTGGCATCTTTACTCGATAGAGCAATCGATTTCCTAGCAGCCTGTCGGACTTGAAGAATCGAAGCGAAAATTTGACTGGGCGAGGACAGATTTTGTCGGTTTTGCCGGGCAATAGTCATTCTATTGCCCAAAAAAGCGGCGAAATATGGGCCGGCCAGGCGAATTTGCAGCCGATTTCCTTTAAGTCCGACAGGCTGCTAGACCTTTACCAGTATAATCCATAAAATAATTGCGAAAGCGCTCCGGGCAAGCGTGGAAATATTGCCAGAGCCCAGGATTGAAGCCTGCCGGGATGTCAGTTAAATTGAATTTTATGCCAAAAACAAAGGGATACTTGATGATGAATACAGTTGCCGTGGTGGGACTCGGATATGTAGGCTTGCCTCTGGCTGTTGAGTTCGGAAAAAAACAGCGAACCATCGGCTATGATCTGTCCACCGACAAGATCGAAAACTATAAGCGCCACATTGACCCGACAGGCGAAGTCTCGTCCACCGACCTGAAAGCAGCCAGCCATCTCACCGTCACCACCAACCCGGCCGAACTTTCCCAAGCTGACCATATCGTCATTGCAGTCCCGACACCGGTTGATATTGCTCATCAACCCGATTTCACGCCTCTTATCGGCGCCAGTGAAACAGTCGGAAAACATATGAAGCGCGGAGCCATCATTACCTATGAATCAACGGTTTATCCAGGAGCAACGGAAGATGTCTGCATCCCGATTCTGGAAAAACATTCCGGCATGAAGTGGAAAAAGGATTTCCACGTTGGCTTTTCACCCGAACGCATCAACCCTGGCGATAAGGAACATACGCTCACCACCATTCTGAAAGTGGTGTCAGGCGATGACGCGGATACTTTGGAGAAAGTGGCAAAGCTATACGAAACCATCATCACCGCCGGCGTGCACCGCGCATCCAGCATCAAGGTCGCCGAGGCCGCCAAAGTCATCGAAAATACCCAGCGCGACCTGAACATCGCCTTGATGAACGAATTGGCCATCATTTTCGACAAACTGGGCATTGACACCCTGGAAGTCCTGCAGGCAGCGGGCACCAAGTGGAATTTTCTTCCCTTCCGTCCCGGCTTGGTCGGAGGCCATTGTATCGGCGTAGACCCCTACTACCTCACCCATAAGGCAGAAATGATCGGTTACATCCCCCAGGTGATTCTGGCGGGCCGCCGTATCAACGACAGCATGGCAAAATTCATCGCGGAACAAACGGTAAAGCAGATCATTAAAGCCGGCTTCCATGTGAGAGGCGCCAAAGTCAACGTGCTTGGCCTGACCTTCAAGGAAAACTGTCCTGACCTGCGAAACTCCAAAGTCGCCGACCTGATTCATGAACTCCAGGACTATGGGATTGAAGTTCATGTCCACGATCCTGTAGCCGACGCCAAGGAAGCCCGTCATGAATACGGTCTGGAGCTTGAGGCCTGGGAGAGCCTCCCCCGGGCGGATGCAATTGTCGCCGCAGTTTCACACCACGAATTTCTTGCCAGACCCTTGAGTGATTTCCAGTCCAAGGTAGCCGGGAACGGCTGCTTCATAGACGTAAAGTCCCAATTCGACCAAGTAGCACTCCGTGAGACAGGTCTCAGCGTCTGGAGACTCTAGAAAAGGGATAGCCGCGCATGACAAAATATCAAGATGCCCAGCAGTATCTGAGGGAACACCAGCACCACTGGCTGATCACGGGGGTAGCCGGTTTCATCGGCTCCAATCTTCTGGAGGCCTTGCTCAGGCTGAACCAGAAGGTAACCGGGCTGGACAATTTTTCAACCGGACACAGGTACAACCTCGAACAGGTGCGGGGATTGGTCGAACCGGAAGCGTGGCGCAATTTCACCTTCATTGAAGGCGACATCCGCAAGCTAGAAGATTGCACGAATGCCTGTAGAAATGTGGATTTTGTTCTGCATGAGGCGGCCCTGGGGTCCGTACCGCGCTCCATCGAAGACCCTGTCCTGGCAAACGAGAATAACATTTCTGGTTTTCTGAACATGCTGGTGGCATCCCGCGACGCCCCCGTCAAACGCTTCGTTTATGCCGCTTCCAGCTCAACCTATGGCGACCACCCCGATCTCCCCAAGGTTGAATCGGTGATCGGGAAACCGCTCTCTCCTTATGCAGTCACCAAATATGTCAACGAACTCTACGCTGATGTATTTGCCCGCTGCTATGGCACCGAGTCCATCGGGCTGCGCTACTTCAACATCTTTGGTCCAAGGCAGGATCCGAATGGCGCTTATGCTGCGGTAATCCCCCAATGGGTGGCCGCTCTCATCAGGAATCAAACCCTGTATATCAACGGGGATGGCGAAACCAGCCGGGATTTCTGTTTTATTGACAACGTCGTTCAGGCAAACCTGCTCGCAGCTCTGGCAGACAACCCCGAGGCAGCCAACCAGGTTTACAACGTGGCGCTCAATGAACGCACCAGCCTTAACCAGCTCTATGAAATGATGCGTTCACTGCTCCTGAAACAATTCCCCCATCTTGAAACGCATAGCCCTCAGCACGTCGACTTTCGCGAAGGAGATGTGCGCCATTCCCAGGCCGACATCTCAAAAGCAGCCAGGCTGCTAGGCTTCGAGCCGACCCATCGAATTGATGAAGGACTCAGGCAAGCCATGGACTGGTACGTAGCGCATCTTGCACCCAAATGAAGGACCGGGGAGAGCCGAATTCCGTCTCTCCCGGAACTGGCTTAAGAATTAAGAAGCAGAAATTTACGCTCTACCAGCTTTAGTTCACCGGCGGCGCCACAAACGATGACTCCACCAGGTTGGACTGATAGGGATGTGTGGGTTTCCTGTAGAGCAGCTTGATCCTTCGCACGTAATCCCTGGTCTCGGGATAAGGCGGAATTCCGCGATAGCGCTCCACCGCCCTCTCTCCAGCGTTGTAGGCTGCAACCACCAGCGACACATCGCCCTTGAAGAATGCCAGCAACCATTGCAGGTAAGCCGTGCCGCCCTTGATATTTTCTGCCGGATCGAAAGCATTCTTGACGCGGAAACGCTGAGCCGTTTCGGGGATAAGCTGCATCAGGCCTTGTGCATTTTTAGGCGATATTGCCCGGGCATTAAACCCGGACTCTACCGAGATGACCGCCAAAACCAGCCGGGGGTCAACTTCGTAGCGAGGCGCCAGTTGATGCACCAGCCTGGAAATAGGCCCATTCTGAAAAGTCACCGCCACCTCCTGGCTGGTATCTTCGTCTTGCACTACCTGTTTATCAGGCAACAGACAGGCAGGCATCTGCGACGTCACATCAGTCCGGGTGTAGCGCATCATCTTGATTGCATATGCATGCCCCTGTTCAGCCGCCATGGCAAACAACTGGGCGGCAACACCATCGTCCCGCGAAACCCCGCGCCCATTGGCATACATCCAGCCAAGCGCATACTGGGCATCAGCATGACCTGATCGGGCAGCACGGCAATAAAGGGTTTTGGCTTTGGAAAAATCTTGCGGCACACCTTCGGCGTGTTCGTATTTGACAGCAAGAGCCATCAGTATTTCCGGGTTATCCGAATTTTCAGACACTTCCGGCACGGCCAATGGCAAATCAACCCCGGCGCCAGCTCCACCGCTCCACAAGGCCAACAAGACCAGACCAAACAAGGATTTTCCAAGAAAGCTCATGCCCCCCCCCCAACTAAATACTGACTTAAAAAACGCTTGAATTCCTGCATCATCGAAGTTGTCTTTAGAAATAAAGATCAATGACATGTACTCAAAACAACCACCAGCTAAAGCTGATGGGTTTGAATTACGGACTGAAAGTCCGGAGACGCGTCAACTAAACGACGCCTCTCATGTAGGTTGGGTTAGCGGCCTTGTCGCGTAACCCAACAAACCCAAACTTCAAAACCTGTTCTTGATGTCGCCTAGAGGCGCCTACTTTTGGTCAGGTCTGTTGGGTTACGGCGCAAAAACCGCGCCTCACCCAACCTACATGGGATTTAATGGCGAATTTGAATTGTGATAAAGCATCAATTCAGCTAAAACTGACCGGCTAAAGCCGGTGGTTTTAACCTTGTGATCGACAATAAAACCAGAGAGAGGTGTCAAACCCTCAGGAACCCATTCCATCCATGCTTTCTATCCAGCATTTTCCATTCCAACAGATACAACTCATTGTATTTATTGGGCAGAAATCCGGTAGCACAGAAGACACCCCGCGTATCGCCATCCAGGTGTAAATAATTTCGACACCAGGAAGCGGCTTAATCGGTCTTGGATGAAATAAAGGCTTTGTGAAACAAATGCCGCGCAAGCAGTAAAGGCGGCATGCGCAGCCAGTTTGCACGGACATAGAGTAACCAGCGCGCGCCACTGGTAAAAGCATCCGAACAGCTTGGATGAACCGGCATGAGCGCGCGGGTAAAGAGACTATCCATGAGGGCCCGGGTGGGCTGACTGGGACAGCCGATTTTGGCCGCTTCCATCGCATCCGATGGGATAGGTGTATGCAGGATATTCGCGGCATAGCGCAAAGCGTAAAAAAGAGGCCGGGTCAATTCAAGATCGACAGCCCGTTCGACGAGTTCAGACCAGAACGAGGGAATACTGCCGAAGTGGCGTAACAGGCTGTCAATATCGACCAAGTCGCGCAGGCCATTCTCCAGTTCTCCATCATGGAAGAGGTGAGCAGCACTGTGTAAAACCATATCGGCTGGAGCAAGAACCTTGAGGCCTTCGTGTCCTTCCAGCGCACATGCCGCTGCACGTAGCTTCTCCGGATCAGGATGAATGGATGCCGTTTCCGGCAGAATTGCATGATGCACATCAATCACCGTCGATCGCCTGACATGCCTCATCGGGGGCAACTCATGCATCCAGGTACGGTAGTAGCGCTGATCGTAGGCGTCGTGATGTGTAGCGGCCCAGCCGTGCAGCATCAAGGCGGCCTCTGCCGCATTGAGGCTTTCTTTGGGCACCATGATATCGATGTCGGTAAAAAGACGGCCGCGCGCTGAAGGCAGGTTTGCCATGACATAGGCGGCGCCCTTGAGGAGAATGATTGGCACCCCGGACTTTACCAGGGCCTTTTGGATCTGGCCTACTTCCCAGTGAACCGCTTGAGTGTGCCTTTCAGCAGTCGCGTGCGACCATTCCAGGTGCTCTCGCGCTTGCGGCGGCATTTTTTCAAGCAGGCCGCGCTCATCAAGCAAAACATAAAGGCGCGCCAGCAAATTGGCGGATCGCGACTGGCGCAATAGCAGATCCCAGTCGGCAAGACTCAGGGAAATCAGCGAATCGGCTTGGCGAAACGCTTGCAAAACCAGGGGGGATGAGTTCACTTCAGATGGCTGGCGGCTTTAATACAGCAAATGTTTCAATGGCTTCGTCCAGGACGCTATAGGTAAAATCATAGCATAGGGAGGCATCAATCAGTCCCGCCATGGCTTCAAAGCCCTTGACGCCCAGCAGGCTGTAATTAAAAGCATTATCGGCGACCCGCATAAAAGCACGGGCTTGCGGCAGGGCTTCCAGGCGGGCAGCTGCGCCAGCCTGGTATTTCGGGAAGATCACCCAGGCAGCCCTGCAGGTTTCCGCTGCGCGGGCAATACTCTCCGCGGGCACTTTCATATGGGCAACCGTGCCCTTCATCGTGTCGCTGACCTTGCGGCTAAGAACCGCATCTGGCTCGTATTGCTGGATGATGTCAATGGATTCGTTTTTTAAACTGACAGGGCGTGGAAGCGGGACAATTTTCCCATCACTGACGCGCACCAGGGCAAGCTCATCCGAAAGCAATCGCCAGCCGCGGTTCACCAATGCCGCACAAAGCGTGCTTTTACCCGAGCCGGGCGGGGCGGGCAAAATGGCCGCATGACCGCCCTTCTCAACCACGGCCGCATGGATGATCAAATAGCGGTTGGCCTGGCTCGACACGCACCAATTGAGCCCCCACTCGAACATCGGAAACGCCTGATCAAGCGGCAGGGGCTTAAATGGGGGATGCCCGTCAAAGAAAAACAAGACCTGGGGCTTGAACCAGCGTCTCAGGTTACGGGGGGGAGCGAGGCTGACGTGGAAATCAGCGAAATCCGCTTGTTCCAGCAATGGGTAATCGGCATAAAGCAAACCGATACCTTCAGCCACGCCGGGGATCGAGGTTTGCAGATGGGTAATGAATGAGCCGGTCTGGATAAAGATTCCGGCCTTTCCGAGCCGGAACCCAAGTTCTGAGTGTGTTAACGCAGAAACATTCAAAATCAGCTATGTTCAATCAATGCAAGCTTGCCAAGGCCGGCGAGAAGTTGCTCTGTTTGAGATAGAAACTCGTCATCCATTTCGGCTTGCATCAGAGAGGCGAGAGATGCGGCCAAGGTGGCCACATCCGATGCCGTGTGTTGTAGTTTCAACAGGATATGAGCGGCAGAAGCGCCCAGCAAATGAGTATCCCCGGACAGACTGTTGTAGACAACGAACTCATCGTTCCAGAAACGGATATGAAGTGCATCACCGGAAATCGCTTGCCACATCATTCTCGAATTGAACCCAATTTTCTACAAATATGAAGCCTGCCCACCGGAAATCAGTCAATTATCAAAGCTGGTTAATCATCAAAGGTACTGATTATGTACTCGACTATATCCTCACCGTACCACTTAACGCCCGCAGTCGGTTCAAAATAGCCATTAAGATTCCATTCGTTGAACATGTTTATGACCTGCGGTTCGGTTAATACCGGAGTCAATAATTTCCTGGCATTAAGCAAGGCCGCAATGATGTGAGCGCCCAACTCCTGAGGGTCTACACTACCGCCGCCCGAGCTAATCACCTCGAACATGGTGTATGGAGCGTAAATCAAGCCATGGTTGCTGCAATTAAATGCAGCCACAAACATGGTGGCATCGACATTAGTCCAGTTTGATGCTTGCCCGCAACCCGCTGAACATGTTCCTGCCTTGTATGGCGACGGCCACGCTTCCGGATGGTTTTTCCAGTAGCCGGGAGACAAGCCGCTGCATTCCTGGGGTGTGCCAGTGGCACTGACATTGCCGGAAATGAAGCCGGACGGTGATTGGCACTGAACGGCACCCAATACCGGCCGGCTGGCGAGTGTGAGCAACACCCCAGACACAGCCAGACCGGACTTGGTGAAGTGCCTGCGCGATTCGTCTACAGCCGGCTTGGTTTGATCGGCAAGACCATGAGCTAATGGTGTATTTTCCATTTCGCTGCTCTGATTATCCTTGATGTTCATGCCATTCTCCTTGATCGTCACTTGTCATGGCAGATCTTTCACAATAAACACACTTTACCTAGCCATGATCAAGCGCGCAAAATCCGTTTGTATTTAATAAAGCAAGATATATACCATGCACCACAACAAAAGGCCTTAACACCTTAAAAACAATCACCTATTCGGTTTACTCAAAGCCTGGCTCGTGGCAATTCTGAAATGTTTTAGTGCAAGTGTAAACATTCTCGACACAACTGATGAAAGAGGGGTGATGAGCAGGCCTCCGAACTGAAGCGGAAATCCCTCAGAATACCCACACGGCATTGGATTTTGACGATTTTGTCAAAGTTCTGAAAAACCTGAACGAGAAGAATGCTGGTGCGAAAGGGGGGACTCGAACCCCCACACCTTGCGGCGCTGGAACCTAAATCCAGTGCGTCTACCAATTCCGCCACTTTCGCGAGTCGCGTAGTGTAAACTATCCCGCCTCTGGCTGCCAGTTTGCTCAATGACCGACCAACATTACGAAAACTTTCCTGTCGCCTCGATCCTGCTTCCACCGCGCCTGCGCCAGCCTGTCAGCATTATTTACACTTTTTCCCGCCAGGCGGACGATTTTGCTGACGAGGGCGATCTGGACAGCGCGACGCGCCTGGCACTGCTGGATGGCTTCCGTGCCGAGTTGCAGCGAATCGCCGCCGGTTCAGAGCCGGAAACGGAACTATTCATGCAACTGGCAGAGATCATTGCGCAATATCATCTGCCCGTGCAGCTGTTTCATGACCTGCTCGATGCCTTTTCCCAGGATGTGAGCAAAAAACGCTACGCGCATTTTGGTGAAGTCATGGATTACTGCCGCCGCTCCGCCAATCCGGTGGGCCGCCTGCTGCTGCATCTGTATGGTGCCACGGACCGCCGTAACCTGGCTTATTCAGACGCAATCTGTTCCAGCCTGCAACTGATCAATTTCCTGCAGGATGTGGAGATCGACTACCGCAAGGACCGCATTTACCTGCCGCAAGATGAAATGGAAAAATATCGCATCCGCGAAGATCAGATCGCCCGTGCCGACAGCGGCGGAGCCTGGAGCACATTCATGTTGTTCCAGATCGAACGCACGCGCAAATTGCTCCAGTCCGGCGCGCCGCTGGGAAAAATATTGCCGGGGCGGATCGGACTTGAAATGCGCATGATCATCATGGGAGGAGAATCCATTCTGCGCAAACTGCACAAATCCCGTGGCGATGTTTTCAGCCAGCGCCCTGTCCTCAAGACCCGTGACTGGGCCTACATGCTGTACCGCTCGGTTCTGGCCAGATAAGCATGACGCCCGACCAGTATTGCCAGGAAAAGGCTGCCAGCAGCGGTTCCAGCTTTTACAACAGCTTCCGCTTCCTGCCGCAGCAGAAACGTCAGGCCATCACCGCGCTATATGCCTTTTGCCGCGAAGTTGACGATGTTGTCGACGAATGCCATGAGCCTCAGGTTGCTCACGCCAAGCTCGCCTGGTGGCGCGAGGAAATCTCCCACACCTTTGCCGGCAAGCCCCACCACCTGGTCGGCCAGGCGCTACAGCCAGCCATTCGCGCCTATGACCTCCCGATGGAGCAGTTTTTCGAGATTATCGACGGCATGGAAATGGACTTGAACAGCAACCGCTATGCCGACTTCAAGGCCTTGCAGCTCTATTGCTACCGGGTTGCAAGCGTGGTCGGACTCCTGGCGGCGGCAATATTCGGTTACAGCAACCGCCAGACCACAAAATATGCGCACGATCTCGGCCTGGCTTTCCAGCTCACCAATATCATCCGCGACGTGGGGGAGGATGCGCGCCGCAATCGCATCTATTTGCCACTCGATGAATTGCAGCAATTTGGCGTGAACGAGGCCGACATCCTGCAAAGCAGGGAAACCGAAGAATTTACCAGGCTGATGGCGTTCCAGATCAAGCGCGCCAGGCAATATTATAGCCAGGCCATGGCTGAACTGCCTGCGGAAGACCGCAAGACCCAGATGCCGGGGCTGATCATGGCAGCAATCTACCAGACCTTGCTGGATGAAATCGAAGCCGATGGCTGCCACGTCCTGAAGCAGAAAACCTCCCTGCCTCCACTACGCAAGCTCTGGATCGCCTGGCGGACATGGCTGAAGAGTTAGGACGGGCAGCCGTCATCGGCTGTGGCTTTGCCGGCATTGCCGCTGCGGTAAAACTTGCAGAATGCGGCATCCCGGTAACGCTGTTCGAAGCTGGAAAAGTGCTGGGTGGACGCGCACGTGGTGTCGATTATCACGGCATCCGGCTGGATAACGGCCAGCACATTCTGCTCGGCGCCTACCACGAAACGCTGAGCCTGATGGACGGCGTCGGTGTGCGAGATGCGGTACTGCGCCTGCCGCTGGCGCTTTCCGTACCCGGCCAGTTCGCACTCAGGGCTCCTGCCCTGCCTGCCCCGTTTCACCTGCTGCTGGGATTGCTGAATGCGCGGGGGCTACCGTTCAGCGAGCGCTCTTCCGCCATCCGCTTTGCGCTCAGACTCAGGCTCATGGGTTTTCGCCTGGCTCGGGACACCAGCGTGGCCAGCCTGCTGGCCCGGCACGGCCAGGACGGCAATATCGGCCGCCTGCTGTGGGAGCCGCTATGCCTGGCCGCTCTCAACACCCCCATGGATCAGGCGTCAGCACAGGTTTTCCTGAATGTGCTGCGCGACAGCTTCAGCCATGCGCGCAGCGATAGCGACCTGGTGCTGCCGCGCGTCAACCTGTCCGCATTGCTGCCTGATGCCGCAGCAAGCCATATCCGTAACCGGGGTGGAAAAATCCTGACCGGTTTCCGCATCAGGCAGGTTGATGCCGTCAATCAGGGCTTCACCCTGCACTGGGCAGGCGGATCGGAAATGTTCAGCCATGTCATTTGCGCCACGGCCCCCCGGCACGCCCTGCCGCTGATTTCCGCACTTCCCGGGCTTGCACCGGCTGCCGGATTGATACGGAAATTTTCCTACCAGCCCATTGCCACGATTTACCTGCAATATCCGGAACAGGTACAGCTACCGCAACCCATGCTGGGCTTGAGCGGCGGATGGGGACAATGGGTGTTTGATCATGGTCAGACGCATGGCACCCCCGGCTTGCTGGCGGTAATCATCAGCACAGAAGGCGACTGGCAGCACGTCCCGGCAGAGCAGATGGCAGCCCGGATCGCCGCCGAGTTGAAGCAGGTTTTCGAGTTGACCGAACCGCTCTGGCACAAGGTGATTGTAGAAAAACGCGCCACTTTCGCGTGCGCTGTCGGGACGGAGCGTCCGGATCAGAAAACAGGCCTGAAAAATTTCTACCTTGCGGGTGACTATACCGCGAGTGATTACCCCGCCACCATCGAGAGCGCGGTGCGCAGCGGGGTGAAATGCGCTGCGCTGGTCTCGGAGGCAATCAGTAACTGATCGATTTAGCCGCAATGGGCAACGATAAAACGTTTTACCGCATCGGCGCTTGAATCCATGACTTCGTAGCGCTGTGGCCGTTTTTCAAGGTCTGCCAGTTCGGCGGGACGCTCGGGATCACACCCCAGCGCCTCGCGTATGGTTTCTTCAAATTTGGCCGGCAAGGCAGTTTCCAGGCACACCAGCGGGATGCCCGCTTCACGGTGTTCCAGGCCCACCTTGACGCCATCGGCGGTATGGGTGTCGATCATCACGCCATATTTCTGGTAAATGTGGCGAATGGTTGCGAGGCGGTTGGCATGACTGCTCTCGCCGGAGGTGAAGCCGAAGTCCTTTACCCGGGCAAAATACGGGGTAGCGGAAAGGTCGAAACTGCTGCCGCCATCCACCTTCTGCCAAAGCTCCTTGACCACCGCCGGGTCACGACCCACCAGGTCGTAAACAAAGCGCTCGAAATTGGACGCTTTTGAAATGTCCATGGAAGGGCTGCTGGTGTGGCGTGTTTCCGGGCGGGGGCGGTATGCGCCGGTGCGAAAAAACTCGTCCAGCACGTCATTTTCGTTGGTGGCGACGATCAGCTTGCGGATCGGCAAGCCCATTTCCTTGGCGATGTGACCGGCGCAAACATTGCCGAAATTGCCCGAGGGTACCGAGAACGACACTTCCTCGTCATTACTCCGCGTCACCGCAAAATAAGCCTTGAAGTAGTACACCACCTGGGCTGTGACGCGCGCCCAGTTGATCGAATTCACCGCGCCGATCTTGTGTCTGGCCTTGAATTCCAGATCGTTGGAAACGGCCTTGACGATGTCCTGGCAGTCGTCGAACACGCCTTTAACGGCAATATTGAATATGTTCGGGTCCTGCAGCGAAAACATTTGCGCGGTCTGGAACGGGCTCATCTTGCCCTGCGGCGAGAGCATGAATACTTTCACCCTGTGCTTGCCGCGCATGGCGTATTCCGCCGCACTGCCGGTGTCGCCGGAGGTCGCGCCGAGAATATTGATCTCGGCATTTTCCTGTTCCAGCACATACTCGAACAGGTTGCCGAGCAACTGCATCGCCACGTCCTTGAAGGCCAGCGTCGGGCCGTTGGACAGGCCGAGAATGTGCAGGCCCGGCTCCAGCGTTTTGACCGGCGTAATGTCTTCGCTGCGGAATATATCGGCAGTGTAGGTTTTATCGACAATCGCCCTGAGATCGGCAGCAGGGATATCGTCGGCAAAGCGGCGAATCACCTCGAATGCCAGGTCACGGTAATTCATGCCGCGCATGGCTGCCAGTTCATCCTTGCTCAGCCGTGGGTAGGCGTCTGGAATGGTCAGGCCGCCATCGGTGGCGAGGCCGCCAAGCAGGATTTCGGTGAAGGTTTTGGGCGGCATGCCGCCGCGGGTACTCAAATATTTCATGGTCTTCATGCCTCGTAGGGTGGGTTAGCGCAGCGTAACCCGCCATCAACGGTGGGTTACGGCCTGCGGCCTAACCCACCCTACATAAATCAAGCGTTCAGTTCTTCCAGCCGGATGCGCGTCACCTTGTCGGCGATGGTCGGCAGCGCCTCGATTTTGGCAATCGCCTGGTTGATGGCTTTTTCCACGGTCAGGTGGGTAAGCAGGATCACGTCAACCAGTTCCTCCCCTTCCCTCGGTTCCTTCTGGATCATGGCATCGATGGAGATACCCAGATCGGCCAGGATACGCGTTACGTCGGCCAGCACACCCGGCTTGTCAAAGGCCTTGAGGCGCAGGTAGTAGGAGGTATGAACTTCCTCGATCGGCAGAATCGGCGCGTTGGACAGGGCATCAGGCTGGAAGGCCAGATGCGGCACGCGGTTTTCCGGATCGGAGGTCAACATCCGGGTCACGTCCACCAGATCTGCCACCACGGCGGAAGCGGTCGGCTCGGCACCGGCACCGCGGCCGTAATACATGGTCGCGCCCACGGCATCGCCCTTCACCAGCACCGCGTTCATCACGCCTTCGACATTGGCGATCAGGCGGTTGGCGGGGATCAGGCAGGGATGCACGCGCAGTTCAATGCCCTTGTCGGTACGCTTGGTGATACCCAGCAACTTGATGCGGTAACCCAGTTGCTCGGCGTAGGAAATATCTTCCCTGGTGAGTTTGGAGATGCCTTCGGTGTAGGCCTTGTCGAACTGCATCGGAATGCCAAAACCGATGGCGGACATGATCATCAGCTTGTGGGCTGCGTCGATGCCCTCGATATCGAAGGTCGGGTCGGCCTCGGCATAGCCGAGTTCCTGCGCCTGCTTGAGCACGGTGTCAAAGGCCAGGCCCTTGTCGCGCATTTCCGAGAGGATGAAGTTGGTGGTGCCGTTGATGATGCCGGCGATCCATTCGATGCGGTTGGCGGAGAGGCCCTCGCGCAGCGCCTTGATGACTGGAATACCGCCGGCGACCGCAGCCTCGAACGCCACGATCACGCCCTTGTCCTGCGCCGCCTTGAAAATCTCGTTGCCATGCACCGCCAGCAGGGCCTTGTTGGCAGTCACCACGTGCTTGCCATTGGCGATGGCCTTCATGACCAGTTCCCTGGCCAGGGTAGTGCCGCCGATCAGTTCCACCACGATGTCGATATCGGGGTTGTCCACCACGTCCATGGGATTGGTAGTGATGGCCAGCTCATTGCCGGCGAACTTGCGCGCTTTATCCAGATCGCGCACCGCTGCCATGGTGACGCGAATCTCGCGCCCGGCGCGGCGGGTAATTTCCCCGGCATTGCGGCGCAATACGGTAAGCGTTCCGCCGCCGACGGTGCCAAGGCCTAACAGTCCTACGTTGATGGGTTTCATATATAGCTCTGGTTAAATCAAAAATATAAATCTTGTGAGGGGTTAGGAGTGAGGGGTGAGGAGGAAAATCAAAGGCACGCACCAAACCCGGTTTTTCTCCTCACCCCTCACCCCTAACCCCTCACCTCTTAAGAGCCATGCTGCTTGCGGTAATGCCCAAGGAAGCGCGCAATGCGGCCGATGGCTTCCTGCAGATCGTCCACGTTGGGCAGGAACACCACGCGGAAATGGTCTGGCGTCGGCCAGTTGAAGCCACTGCCCTGCACCAGCAGCACCTTTTCTTCCAGCAGCAGCTCAAGGATGAATTCCTGATCGTTGTCGATCGGGTACATTTTCGGGTCAAGGCGCGGGAACAGATACATCGCCCCCTGCGGCTTGACGCAGGTGACACCGGGAATCGCGGTCAGCATCTCCCAGGCCAGATCGCGCTGGCGGCACAGGCGGCCGGTAGGCGCCACCAGATCGTCAATGCTCTGATAGCCGCCGAGAGCAGTCTGGATGGCATACTGCGCCGGCGCATTGGAGCACAGGCGCATCGAGGCCAGCATGGTGAGGCCCTCGATGTAATCCCTGGCATGGCGTTTCTCGCCGGACACCACCAGCCAGCCGGCGCGGTAACCCGCGGCGCGGTAATTTTTCGACAAACCGTTGAAGGTGATGAACAATATGTCATCAGCCAGTGAAGCAATGGAGGTATGCTGCGCCCCGTCGTACAGCACCTTGTCGTAAATCTCGTCCGAATAGACGATAAGCTGGTGCTGGCGTGCAATCTCGACCACCTCCTGCAACAACTCCACGGGATACAGGGCGCCAGTCGGATTGTTGGGGTTGATCAGCACGATGGCCCGGGTCTTGGGCGTGATCTTGCCACGAATATCGTCCAGATCGGGCAGCCAGCCAGCCGCCTCGTCGCACACATAATGGCGTGGCGTGCCACCGGCCAGGGTCACGGCAGCAGTCCACAGGGGATAATCCGGCATCGGCAGCAGCACTTCGTCGCCATTATTCAGCAGCGCCTGCATCGCCATCACGATCAGCTCGGACACACCGTTGCCGATGTAAATATCCTCGATCTGCACATCGCGGATGTTCTTCTGCTGGGTGTAGTGCATCACCGCCTTGCGCGCGGAGAACAGACCCTTGGAATCGGTATAGCCGGAGGCATTGGGCAGGTTGATGATGACGTCGTGGACAATCTCTTCCGGGGTCTCGAAGCCGAACTGCGCGGGGTTGCCAATATTCAGCTTGATCACGCGATGGCCATCTTCCTCCATCTGCCGCGCGCGAGCCAGCACCGGGCCACGGATGTCGTAGCAGACATTATTGAGCTTGCTGGATTTGAGTACGGGCTGCACGGTATCCGGGTCCTTGTCGCGCTGATTCTGCTATCAGCAAAAAGGTTATAATCTTACAAGACCACGCCACTCCCCGCAATTGGAACAGCCGCAATGAAACTGCATCTTCAGACCATCAGCCATATCCATCTTTTTACTGCTTACGACACGGATTACGTTGCCGTCAACGGTGTTCGCCATGAAAAAAGCCTGATTGTGTTGCCCGGACAACTTATTACCGAATGGCAACCGCTTGCCCCGGAGGCCATGACAGCAGAGCATTTCAGCGTACTTGCCGGGCTGGAACTGGAAATTTTACTGCTCGGCACCGGACCCAGGCTGCGCTTCCCATCGCCGCGCCTGATCCATGCGCTGGCGCAGCAGGGAATCGGATTGGAAACCATGGATACCTTTGCCGCCTGCCGCACTTACAATATTCTCGCGGGAGAAGGCAGGAAAGTCGCGGCGGCGCTGGTTATTTAGCTATCAGCTATCAGCTATCAGCTATCAGCTGACGGCTGACGGCTGACGGCTGACTGCTGACGGCTGACGGCTGACTGCTGACTGCTATCAGCTCAAGGAAGAATATCGCGAAAATCCCTGATCGCGGCAAAGTCCCCGACATCCTTTTCCGGCAGGCGCGTATCGGGTCGATACACCGCCAGCAGGTGCGAGATACCGTAACCCCGCGCCGAACGCAGCACCGGCAAGCTGTCATCCACCAGCAAGGTCGCCTCGGGCTTGAATGGCTCAACAGCCTGCAGCTTTTCCCAGAAATCCGGATGCTCCTTGGGAAGGCCCAAATCGTGGGCGCAGATCACTGCATCAAAATAACCACGCAGACTGGTTCGTTCCATTTTCAGAGCCAGGCTTTTGTGGTGGGCATTGGTCACCAGCACCACTCTTTTTTTCGTCTGGCGCAATGCCCGCAGGAAACTTTCCACATGCGGATGCACCGCGATGAGGTGTGCGACTTCCTCCTTGAGGTGCGCAATATCCAGCTGCAATTCACGGCTCCAGTAATCGACGCAATACCAGTTCATCGTTCCCGCCACGTTCTGGTAGCGCGGCGTGAGCGCATCCTGCCCCGCTTCATGGCTCAGCCCATGTTTCTCGGCGTAACACCGGGGGACATGCGTCAGCCAGAAATGGTTGTCGAAATGCAGGTCGAGCAAGGTGCCGTCCATATCCAGAAACACGCTGTCTATTCGAGTCCAGTCAATCATGAATTTTGAAGCCTCCATTTACGCTCGCGCCTTGGGAAAAACCTGAACAAGTGTGCACGGTCTTCCATAATGGCAACGCTACAAGTTGCGTTATTTTTTCATCCTGGCTGAGGATTTACATGAATTTTTTTAATCTGCTATGCTTTCATGCCGTTGGCAGCCTGATTTAAATACAAATTCCCGAACAATTCCATTCACTTTCGATAAACAGGCTGCCGCAAGCACTGAGCTCACTGCCCACGCCAAATTAAATTTAAACCAAGCGACTTGAATCACATGGTAAACACAGAGCGAGAATTTCATTTCACCGACAAGGATTTCGAGGTGGTGTGCAAGCTGATTTACAGCCATGCGGGTATTGCACTCAATGCCAGCAAGAAGGACATGGTTTACAGCAGGCTCGCACGACGCCTGCGTGCCACCGGCCTGAATACTTTCCACGACTACCTGCGCCTGCTGGAAAGCAATGACCACGCCGAGTGGCAGGCATTCACCAACGCCCTGACCACCAATCTCACCTCGTTCTTCCGTGAGCACCACCATTTCCCCATCCTGGCCGAGCACGTGCGCAAGCACAAGGACCACCACCCCATCAATCTGTGGTGCTCAGCCGCTTCGACCGGAGAAGAGCCCTACTCCATGGCCATGACCATGGTTGATCTGTTCAATTCCTACACGCCACCAGTACGTATCATCGCCACTGACCTGGACACCAATGTGCTGGAAAAAGGCAAGGCTGGCATCTATCCCATGGAGCGGCTGGAAAAGCTGCCCGCCGACACGGTGAAACGCTTTTTCCTCAAGGGTGTCGGCCCGCAGGAGGGTTTCGCCAGTGTGCGGCCTGAGTTGCGCGACATGATCACTTTCCGCCAGATAAACCTGCTTCATGACAACTGGCCGCTACGCCCACCCTTTGATGCCATTTTCTGCCGCAATGTGATGATCTATTTCGACAAGCCGACTCAACTCCGGGTTCTGCAGAAATTCGTGCCGCTGCTGCGCCCCGATGGGCTCCTGTTTGCCGGCCATTCTGAAAGCTTCCACCAAGCCGCAGCGCACTTCAAACTCACCGGCAACACGGTGTACCAGGTTGCTGACAAAGTGCGGGCACATCATGGTTAAATGCAATTATCAGGAGCCCCCAAGCCACGAAGCGTTATTTTTTCCGCCATTTGAATAACGCCGAAACCCGATACAAAAATGACAAAGATCAAAGTCCTGGTGCTGGACCATTCCATCACGATTCGTAACCAGCTCAAAGAAATCATCAACCGCCAGTCCGATATGGAAGTTGTCGGTACCGCGCCAGACCTTCTGGCAGCCAGCGAATTAATCAGGAAGCTGAATCCGGACGTGCTCACGCTGGACGTGGAAGCGCCCAAAATGAACGGGCTCGACTTCCTGGAAAAACTGATGCGCTTGCAGCCGATGCCCGTGGTGATGATTTCATCGCTCACCGAGCACGGGTCAGATACCACTTTCAGGGCACTGGAACTGGGTGCAGTGGATTTTCTGGCCAAGCCCGGGAGGGAGATCAGCCACAGCCTGCAGGAATATCCGGAAAACATCACCGATAAAATCCGCGCAGCCGCACGGGCGAAAATTCATGCAAGCGCGACTTCCGCGCTCCCCGGCACCACCCCACGGCTGAGCGCGGATGCAGTGCTGCCGTCACTCGCCAATTCGATTGCATCGACCGTGAAACTGATCATTCTGGGCGCCTCGACTGGAGGGACGGAAGCGATCAAGGAATTTCTGACCAAGCTTCCCCCGGACTGCCCTGGAATCCTGATTACCCAGCATATGCCGGAGGCCTTCACACTTTCTTTTGCCAATCGCCTCGACAGCCTGTGCAGGATTTCAGTCCAGGAAGCGCGGCATGGCGACCGCATTCTGCCCGGTCACGCCTACATCGCCCCCGGCCACTCCCATCTGCTGCTAAAACGCAGCGGCTCCAATTATGTTTGCGAGCTCAATCAAGGGCCGCCGGTAAACCGCCATCGCCCCTCGGTGGACGTTCTATTTCGCTCCGCAGCCAACTGCGCGGGGAAAAATGCCATTGGGGTGATTCTTACCGGCATGGGCAAGGATGGCGCCATTGGCATGCTGGAAATGAAACGCGCCGGCGCATACAATTTCGCTCAGGACGAGGCCTCTTGTGTGGTGTTCGGCATGCCCAAGGAAGCGATTGCCGCAGGAGGCGTGGATGAAGTGGCGCCTTTGCAGGAGATGGCGTCCCGGGTAATGAAACATCTTGCCACCCAGGTAAAAGTAGCGGGAAAACCTTGAGAAACTGGGGCATAAAAGGACGCGTTCTGTTTCTGGCCCTGGCACCAGCGCTGATCATTGCCGCCGGCCTGACCATTTATGACATCACGACTCGTCTCCGCGACATCGAACAGGCTCTGCACGAACGCGGACTCACCATTACGCGCCAGCTCTCACCGGCCAGTGAATTCGGCGTTTTTTCCGGCAATCACGAAATTCTTACCCGCCTGACCCAGAGCACATTACTGGAGGCAGATGTCACCGCCGTGGCCATCACCAACGCGGATTGGCGCATCCTGGCCGCAAGCGGGCACCATCTTGCCCCGCCCTCCCTGGGTGGGGATACCCTCACCAGTCTCGGCTTCGTTCAAAAAGAGGATGCCCTGATATTCTCCGCCCCCATATTTCAGAGCCAGACAGAAGTAGAACTTTACCTGGACGCAAGCCCCCCCGGCCCAGAGGCCAAAAATGAAGCCAAGATACTGGGACATGTGATCATTGAAATATCGCGCTTGCCCAGCATTGCCAGAAAAAACCAGCTCATGCTCAACAGTCTGCTGATCACCCTGGCGGGGCTTACCCTGGCTGCGCTGCTGGCCCTGCGCATGGCTCGCCAGGTTACAGACCCGATCAAGGCTCTGGCAGGCGCCGTTGCCAAAATCGGCATGGGAGACCTGAATATCCGCATCCAGACGCCAGCGACTGGAGAGCTCGCCATTCTCGAACGCGGCGTCAACAACATGGCCATGGCGATCAAGGAAGCCCAGGATACCCGGGAAGAAAGACTGGCCATCCTTGCCACCGTCCTGGACAGCCTGGACGCCCTGGTGTACGTCGCCGACATGGAAACCCATGAACTGCTGTTTCTCAATAAATATGCATTGAATATCTTCGGCGATATAACCGGAAAAACTTGCTGGCAATCCCTGCAAAATGGCCAAACTGGTCCCTGCGCCTTCTGCACCAACGACCAACTGCTCAATAACGACGGCACGCCGGGTGAACCCGTCATCTGGGAATTTCAGAATACCATCAACCAGCGCTGGTACCTGATCCAGGACAGTGCGATCAAATGGGTGGATGGCCGCATTGTGCGGCTTGAAATTGCCACTGACATTACAAAAAACAAAGAGACTGAAAATCAGCTACGCCATCTGGAGCGGCAAATCATGGATATCAGCGAACGCGAACGCGAGCACATAGGCCATGAACTGCATGACGGCCTCGGCCAGCAATTGACCGGGATTGCCTTTATGAGCAAGGCGCTGACACAAAAACTTGCCGCCCAGAACCTGAAAGAAGCCACCGAGAGCGCCAAGATCGTCACGCTGATCAACCAGTCCATCTCCGAAACCAGGCAACTGGCCCGTGGCCTGCAGCCAGTAGAAATCGCCGAGCACGGACTCATGTCTGCACTGGAAGAACTCTCGGCCAATATCGAAAAAATGTATTCGATACAATGCACATTTTGTTCAGGCGCTCCCGTTTCCTTGCAGGACGGCACAGCCGCAAAACACCTCTATCGCATCGCGCAGGAAGCGACGAATAACGCGATCACCCATGGGCACGCGAAACAGGTTTCAATTAAACTGTCCATGCACCGGGGTAGAATAGAACTCATCATCCAGGACAATGGCACCGGCTTCCAGCCTGATCACCTCTCTGTGAATGCCGGCATGGGGCTCCAGATCATGCGCTACCGGGCCAACCTGATCGGCGCCAGCCTGGATATCGAAAGTACGCCCGGAAATGGAACGCAAATCCGGGCCTCGCTCTAACTCGCTCTAAAGGGAAAACGCATGCAGCCACGAACAACCAGCAGGCACAAGGTCGCTATTGTCGACGACCACCCCATCGTGCGCCAGGGAATTTCCCAGCTGATCGACCAGGAAGAGGATATGGTCACCTGCTGTCAGGCCAGCAGCGCGCAGGAAGCGATTGAAATGACGGCTCGATGTGTGCCGGACATCCTGCTGGTGGATATTTCCCTGGACGGCATTTCCGGCATAGAGCTGATCAAGATGCTCAGGCAGCACAATATCAAGTCACCGGTTTTGATTATTTCCATGCACGACGAATCGCTTTACGCCGAGCGTGCCTTGCGTTCAGGCGCAAAAGGCTATGTCATGAAACAGGAAGCCACGGAAAAGGTCCTGACAGCGATACGGCAGGTTCTGCGCGGTGAAATCTATCTCAGCGAACGCATGCAAAGCAAAATTCTGCAACGGGTCATTAACGGCGAGGAAGGCGGACTTTCCGCAATTGATCTGCTGAGCGACCGCGAACTGGAAGTTTTCCGCCTCATTGGCCTTGGTTATTCCACCAGCGATATTGGCCGCGAGCTGAAGCGCAGCGTTAAAACCGTGGAAACTCACCGTGCCCATCTCAAGGACAAGCTGGGCCTCAAAAACGCCTCCGAGCTGACCCACTTCGCGGTACAGTGGATCGAACAGGAAAAATCAAACCCGCCATAAGCATTACTGCAATATCAGGGAAACCACTAGCTCAAATCATGCTTCACCCTGATTTTCAATATTCAGTCTCACCCATATCATTGACATGGCTTACTGTTGATGAAGATATGAACCTGCCGCTACCCCACCCAGTCCTTGAAAACCAGTCTGCCTGCATGGGTAAAAGCCCCCCCATCACGGCCATGGGCGAAACTCAGGATATTTTCCTGGCACACCAGCCCATTCTGGATATCCACCAGAATATCGCCGCATACGAATTGCTGTTCCGCTCGGGAGACCACGGAGCATGCACGGTAACCGATGACATGGCCGCGAGTGCGACGGTCATCCTCAACACCTTCGGCCATTTCGGCACGGAAAGAATCATTGGCCGGCATCGTGGCTTCATTAATGTCAGCACCGGACTGCTCATGAGCGACATGCTTGAACTGCTGCCGCATGACCAGATCGTATTGGAGTTGCTGGAGACCATTTCCCCTACGAGCGACGTGATCCAGCGCTGCCGCCAACTCAAGGCCATGGGCTTCAGGCTGGCGCTGGATGACTTTGTTTATGACCCAGCTTTTGAACCGCTCCTGGGCCTGGTGGATTACGTCAAGATTGACCTGCTCGCCGGCACATCGTCAGACCTGCCCGCCATCGTCAGACAACTGAAGCATCGGCCTCTGAAACTGATCGCGGAAAAGCTGGAAAGCGTTGAGCAGTTCAAGCTGTGCCGCGACCTTGGGTTTACGCTTTTTCAGGGCTATTACTTTGCCCGCCCCGAGATCATCAGCGGCAAAAAAGCCGATCCCGCCCGGATGGTATTGCTGCGCCTGCTGGGCCAGATTATGGGTGACGGCGAGAATCACGAGATAGAGCAGACTTTCAAGCAGCAGCCCGGCCTGAGCTTTAATCTGCTGCGCCTGGTCAACTCCGTGGCCATGGGGCTGAGAAACCCGGTCGGTTCGCTCAATCAGGCGCTGGTGGTGCTGGGACGGCGCCAATTACAGCGCTGGATACAGCTTCTGATTTATACCGTGGGTAACGCCAGCAGCAGGAACACTCCCTTGCTGCAACTGGCTGCCAGCCGTGGCCGGCTGATGGAGCTACTCGCCGGGGAACAACACCCGGGAAACAAGGATTTTCACGAACGCGCCTTCATGGTTGGCATCCTGTCCCTGCTGGATATCCTGCTCGACCTCCCGATGCCGGAAATCCTGTCGCAATTGAGCCTCAACAGTGAGGTCAGGGAGGCCTTGCTGAGCCGCGATGGAGCACTGGGGCAATTGCTCGGTCTGACAGAACATCTCGAGGTGGCGAATTTTGACGCTGCCGCGGAAATCATGACCAAGGCCGGTATTCCACTGGCAACACTGACTGAAGCCCAGCTGGAGACATTCAGCTGGGTGGGTGATCTTGACCGGGAAAGAGGCTAACCACTTCCCTCTGGCAGATATTTGAGCGGATCCACCGGCTTGCCCATGCGCCGGATCTCGAAGTGCAGCTTTACCTGATCCGCATCGCTATCACCCATCTCGGCGATGCGCTGACCTTTCAACACGTTCTGCCCTTCCCTCACCAGAATCTGGCTGTTGTGCGCGTAAGCACTGAGATAGGTCTTGTTGTGCTTGATGATCACCAGCTTGCCATACCCACGCAGGCCGCTGCCGCTATACACCACCTTTCCAGGCGCCGAGGCCAGTACGGGCTGGCCTGCCTTGCCCGCGATATCCAGTCCCTTGAGGCTGGCGCTTTCGTTAAAGGACGCAATAATCTTGCCTTTTGACGGCCAGGACCAATCCAGGTCTTCATCGTCCACTCCAGCTGGCGCGGCGGACTTTCCTGGCTCGCTGGCTGGCGGAACTGGCTTGCCTTCGCCGGGTTTGACTTCAGATGGCCTGGCTTTCTCTTCTGCTGGTGGCGACTTGACAGTCACAAGCTCCGGCTTGGGTGCCACCGCCACGATGGGCGCAGCCTCGGCTTCCGCGGAATAGGGAATCTTCACTGCCTTGGGCTGGGTTTTGAGCACCCCATCCCTGGCATCCACCGCCGCAACCACCGGCTTCAGGGGAGTAGTCACCACCCCGCCCTCCTGCTGAACCGGGGCTTGCGCCTGGGTCTGCGGATTCAGGCGCAGCTGCTGGCCAATCCGGATCACATAGGGAGAGGAAATGCCGTTCAGTTCGGCCAGTTCCTTGTAGTCGTGGCCATATTCGAGCGCAATGGCGTAGAGCGTATCGCCCTTCTGCACCGTGTGCGTTTGCGGCCGCCAGTCGCCTTCACGGCTTCTTGCCGGGGTTTTGACGCTGCTGCTCTTGCCCGCCTGTGGACGATCCTGAACGGGTGCATAGTGAGGCGTGGAGCCACAGCCGCTTAATACCAGCAGCAGCGCTGGCAACAACAGCGTGAATCGTTGCATCACATCACCCCAGCCAGCAGCGGCACGAACTTCACCGCCTCAAGCACGGTTTCGGCATATTCTTTCGGCGTGCGCTCGATCAGGTGCAGGCGCTGCTGCTCGCCCGTCCCAACCGGCATCACCAGGCGCCCGCCGACTGCCAGTTGTTGCAGCAATGCAGAGGGGATATGGGTGGATGCCGCGGTCATGATTATGGCGTCAAACGGCGCTGCCTCGGCGATGCCGATGCCGCCATCGGCATGGCGCGCGCGCACGTTATTGCAATGCGCTTCCCGGAGATTTTTACGCGCCTTGGTCAAAAGCGGAGAAATCCGCTCAACGGTAAAAACTTCCCGTGCCAGCCTGGCCAGCACCGCGGACTGGTAACCGCAGCCGGTGCCGATTTCCAGCACCTTGCCCAGATCCTGGCCATTGCGCAGAATTTCGGTCATGCGCGCCACGGTGTAGGGATTGGAAATGGTCTGGCCGAAGCCGATGGGCAGGGCGGTGTCTTCATACGCCCGGCTGGACAGGGCTTCCTCGATAAAAATGTGGCGTGGAATCGAGCCCATCACGGAGAGCACCACTTCGTCCTTGATGCCCTGGCTGCGCAGGCGGTCCACCATGCGCAGGCGCGTGCGCTGCGAGGTCATGCCGATGCCGCTGATCCGGACATTCATGCCAGCCACCCTTTCAAGCTATCGATCTGCTGGTAATGGGTCAAATCGATCTGTAGCGGTGTCACCGAAACGGCTTGCCGCGACACGGCTTCGAAATCGGTTCCCGGGCCGGCATCCTGGGCCAGGCCGGCCGCTCCCACCCAATAAACAGTCTGGCCGCGCGGGTTTTCCGCCTTCACCACCGGCTCGGCCTTGTGGCGCTTGCCCAGGCGGGTGATTTCGATCCCTTTCAGCGCCTCGTAAGGCACATCGGGCACGTTGACGTTGAGCAGCGTGGGTTGCGCCAAAGGCTGGCGCTGGTAACGCTCGACCATTTCCTTCACCACCCTGGCGGCTGTTGCAAAATTGCCCTGATGGCTGCTGACCAGCGACACCGCGATGGCCGGGACGCCGAGCAGAAAGCCTTCGGTCGCAGCCGCCACGGTACCGGAATAGATGGTGTCGTCGCCCATGTTGGCACCGTGATTGATGCCGGAAATCACCATGTCCGGCAGGTGGTCGAGCATTCCGGTCACCGCCAGATGCACGCAGTCGGTCGGCGTGCCGTTGACGTAATGGAAGCCGCTGCTGGCCTGGCGCAGCATCAGGGGCCGGTCGAGAGTAAGCGAATTGCTCGCACCGCTGCGGTCGCGCTCCGGTGCCACCACGGTGATTTGCGCCACGGAAGACAGCACCTCGGCCAGAACAGCCAGGCCAGGCGCAAAATAACCGTCGTCGTTGCTAAGCAGGATTCGCATTTCAGGTCTCGTTATTGAAACCACCGGCCACCCGGGCCAGCTGTTTTTTCAGGCGCGCCACCACTTCGTCCTTGCCGATCAGGGCCAGCACCGCATCGACGGAAGGCGTCTGGGATTCGCCCGTCACCAGCACGCGCAGCGGCATTGCCACCTTGGGCAGCTTGAGGCCGTGCGCGGCAACCGTCGATTTCATCACCTCGTGAATGGCCTCGCGGGTCCACTCAATGGCAGCGAACTTCTCCGCCATCTCCGCCATGACCGGCAGAATATCCCGGGGAACATGCTGCTCCAGCAAGGCGGGCTCGGCATCCAGGGCACGGTAGAAATACACGGCGGCATCGGCCAGCTCTTCCACGGTGCTGACCCGCTCCTTGAGCAGATCCGCTACCACGGCGAGATCAGGGCCGCCGGTAGAAGGATCGCAGCAATCACGTTGAACAAAAGGCCTGGCCAGCTCGGCCAGTAGCTGCCCATCGGTTTGCTTGAGGTACTGCTGATTCAGCCACAGCAATTTTTCCGGGTTGAACTTGGCCGCCGATTTCGAAATACTGCCCAGATCGAACCACTCGACGAACTGATCCATGCTGAACACTTCCTCGTCGCCCCTGGCCCAGCCCAGGCGCGCGAGATAATTCAGCAGCGCTTCCGGCAGATAGCCGTCTTCCTGGTACTGCATCACCGACACCGCACCGTGACGCTTGGAAAGCCGCTCGCCGTCCGCGCCGAGGATCATCGGCACATGGGCATACAGCGGCAAGGGCGCGCCCAGCGCCTTGAGGATATTGATCTGGCGCGGCGTATTGTTGAGATGGTCGTCACCGCGGATGACATGGGTGATCTGCATGTCCCAGTCGTCCACCACGACACAGAAATTGTAGGTGGGCGTGCCGTCCGAACGGGCAATGATGAGATCGTCCAGCTCGCTGTTGCCGACCACCACCCGGCCCTTGACCAGGTCTTCAATGACGACTGCGCCAACAAGCGGGGTCTTGAAGCGCACCACGGGAGAAATTCCGGCCGGGGGGATGGCATTCGAATCGCGCCAGCGGCGGTCATAACGCGGTTTTTCACCGCGCTTTTCCTGCTCCTCGCGCATGGCTTCCAGTTCTTCCTTGCTGGCATAGCAATAGTAAGCATTGCCTTCATCCAGCAACTGCTGGATCACCTCTTTGTAGCGGTCCATGCGCTGCATCTGGTAGAACGGGCCTTCGTCGTAATCCAGACCGAGCCAGTTCATGCCATCCAGAATGGCCTGTACCGATTCCGGCGTGGAGCGTTCAAGGTCAGTGTCCTCGATGCGCAGCACGAAAGTGCCTTTATGCAGGCGGGCATAGGCCCAGGAAAAAAGCGCGGTGCGCGCACCGCCGATGTGAAGGTAGCCAGTGGGGCTGGGAGCAAAACGGGTACGAACCATATTTCCAGAAAGCCAAATTTAAAGATTAGGCAGGCAGGCCGCGGCGCAGATGCCCGAAAGGTGTGTATTTTACGCGAAAAATCACTTCTTTCGGATTAAACCATTTATGCGCTCGTTTTGCCCGCCGGGAGCCTCTGAACAAGGTAGGGAAGCATGCTGTTCCAGCCATAAAACAGTACACTTGACGCTTGTCACAGGGCAAGATTTGGCCGCAGAATTCAGATGCAGTGTTGATTTTCAGATTCACCAGAATAATTAGGGGAATACGCCATGACCGACAGCAATAAATTTATTTACGCCTTTGAAGAAGGTGACGGTAAAAACAGGATGCTGCTGGGCGGCAAAGGCGCCAATCTGTGCGAAATGACGCAGATCGGGCTGAACGTGCCGCCGGGTTTTGTCATCAGCACCGAGGCCTGTCTCGCCTATCTGGAAAAAAATCAGTTGCCGGACGGGTTGATGGATGGCATCAAGACTCAAATGGCGGCGCTGGAACAAAAAACCGGCAAAGGTTTCGGCAGCAGCGACAACCCCCTGCTGGTGTCCGTGCGCTCCGGTTCAGCCATGTCCATGCCGGGAATGATGGACACCATCCTCAACCTTGGTCTGAATGAAACATCCCTGCCGGGCTTGATCAGGCAGACCGGCAACGAACGCTTTGCCTGGGATGCCTACCGCCGCTTCATCCAGCTGTTCGGCAAGATCGCACTGGGGATCGGCGACGAACATTTCGATCAGGCCATGGCGGCAGTCAAGCGCAAATACGGCGCACCGCTGGATGTCGATCTCGCTGCAGATCATCTGAAGGAACTCGCAACCGGGTTTCTTGCCATCGTTGAACGCCACAGCGGCAAGCCTTTTCCGCAAAACCCCCTCGAACAACTGGAAATATCGGTAGGCGCAGTGTTCCGCTCGTGGATGGGCAAGCGCGCGGTGGATTACCGCAAGCAGTTCAGAATCACAAAAGACCTGGCCAATGGCACCGCCGTCAACATCTGCACCATGGTATTCGGCAACATGGGCAACGATTCCGCCACCGGCGTGGGCTTCACCCGCAACCCCGGCACCGGCGAGAACCTGATCTACGGCGAATACCTCACCAACGCCCAGGGCGAGGACGTGGTGGCGGGCATCCGCACCCCCAAGGCCATCGCCGAGATGGAACAGGAGATGCCGGAGATTTACCGCCAGCTGATCGTGCTGCACGACCGGCTGGAATCGCACTACAAGGAAGTGCAGGATTTCGAATTCACCATCGAAAAAAGCGTGCTTTACTGCCTGCAAACGCGCAACGGCAAGATGAACGCGCGCGCCATGGTGCGCAGTTCGGTGGAAATGTTTCACGAGGGGCTGATCAGCAAGGAGCGCGCCCTGCTGCGCGTCGAACCCCAGGTGCTGGAACAGCTGCTGGTGCCGCAATTGTCGCCCAACTTCAAGGGAAAATCGCTGGCGCAAGGCCTGCCCGCCTCTCCCGGCGCGGCTTCGGGCAAGATCGTGTTCGACGCCGATACAGCCGAGATTCGCGGCCGCGCTGGCGAGAAAATCATCCTGGTGCGCGAGGAAACCAAGCCGGAGGACATCCACGGCTTCTTTCAGGCCCAGGGCATCCTCACCAGCCGCGGCGGCAAGACCTCGCACGCCGCCGTGGTGGCACGCGGCATGGGCAAGCCCTGCGTCTCCGGCTGCGAGCAGATCGTGATCAACGATGTGCTGCGCAGCGCCATCATCGGCGAAACCACCCTGCACGAGGGCGACATCATCACCATCGACGGCGGCAGCGGCCATGTCTATGCCGGCGAAGTGCCCACCGTGGAAGCCGAATTCTCGCCGGAAATGGGCGTCCTGCTGGGCTGGGCGGACGAGGTGGCGCGATTGAAAGTCATGGCCAATGCCGACACCCCGGAATCCGCCGCCAAGGCGCGTGAATTCGGCGCCATGGGCATCGGCCTGTGCCGCACCGAACGGATGTTCAACGGCACCGACCGCCTGCCCATCGTGCAGGAAATGATCCTGGCGGAAACGCTGGAGCTGCGCCAGGTCGCGCTCGACCGCCTGCTGCCGATCCAGCGTTCCGACTTCAAGGGCATCTTCAAGGCCATGAAGGGTTTGCCGGTGACCATCCGCCTGCTCGATCCGCCGATGCATGAATTCCTGCCCAGCGCCGCGCAGCTCGAACTGGAAATCGCCCACCTGCACCAGCTGAGCGATACCATCAACGGCCTGGAAGAGCTGCCGGAAACCCTGAAACTGCTCAATCCCAAGCTCTACCAGCAATACGCCGATGGGCTGACCCAGTTGATGGGTGGACTGACCACTTTCAAGGCATCACATCTGGAAGAGGATGTGATCAGCAAGAAGGAAAAAATCCTCAAAAAAGTACGCGCCCTGGCGGAAGTCAACCCCATGCTGGGGCACCGTGGCGTGCGCCTCGGCATCACCTACCCCGAAATCTACTCGATGCAGATCCAGGCGATCCTGGAAGCAGCGGCCCTGTGCGCGCGGGAAGGCATCGAAATCTATCCTGAAATCATGGTGCCGCAGGTCGCCACCGTGGAGGAACTGACGCGCATTCACAGTTATGTACAGCGCATCCACAAAATCGTCGAACTGACCCACGGCATCAACGTGAAATTCAAGTTCGGTTCGATGATGGAAGTGGTGCGCGGCTGTCTGCGCGCCGGGCGCATGGCGGAAACCGCCGAATTCTTCTCCTTCGGCACCAACGACCTGACCCAGGCCACCTTCTCCTTCAGCCGCGAAGACGCCGAGAACAAGTTCCTGCCCGCCTACAACGAAACCGGCATCTTGCAGGACAACCCCTTCGAAGTACTGGACATCAAGGGCGTCGGGCAATTGATGAAAATGGCGGTGGACAACGGGCGCAAAACCCGGCCGGATCTGAAGGTGGGCATCTGCGGCGAGCATGGCGGCCATCCCGGCTCGATCCACTTCTGCCATCACATCGGCCTGAGCTATGTGTCCTGTTCCGGCCCGCGCGTGCCGATCGCAAGGCTCGCGGCAGCGCAAGCCAGGTTGCAGGAAAATGAGTACCAGCTTCCGGGTTGACGCGGAACCCCTGTTTTTTAGGCACCATTTTCTGATACCATTATCGAATGAAACGAAAACACCATCGCACTCTGGAACTCATCTTCGCCCGGCCTGTCTCGGCAAATGTAAGATGGGCTGACATCGAGGCGCTACTCCGGGAGCTTGGTGCGGAATTTGAGGAACGCGAAGGCTCGCGAGTCGAGGTGTTTCTGTTCGGTCTGGTGAGAGTATTTCATCGCCCCCACCCATCACCGGACACGGACAAGGGCGCTGTCGCGGCAATTCGCAAATGGCTGGAAGAAAACGGAGTAAAACCATGAATACCATGACAATTAACGGCTATCAGGCGGTCATCGCCTTTGACCCCGATATTCAAATGTTCCGGGGTGAATTCTTGGGCTTGAATGGCGGGGCCGACTTCTATGCTGCCGACGTGGCTGGGCTGAAGCATGAAGGTGAAATTTCCCTGCGCGTGTTCCTGGAAGCATGCGAACGTCGCGGCATCGAGCCGCGCAAGCACTTCTCGGGCAAGTTCTCCCTGCGGGTTGACCCTGCCACCCACGAAGCCGCCGCCATCGCCGCCGCTGCTCACGGCCAGAGCCTGAACCAATGGGCGACAGAAGCCATCAGGCAGGCTGCATTGGCCAGGTAAAGGCGCAGCAGGTACCCGGTAGAGGCCAGTTCGTGCTTTCCGCCGATGAAATTTTCGCTATCGACAATGCCAGGCTTAAGCTGCCGGTCAGCACCTTGAGCACCGGCGACAGAGTATTGATCAAACCCGCCCTGGATAAAGTCATCGGCGAATACTGAGCAACCGTGTGGGCACGGCTTGACAGCCTCCCCCTGCAATTGCCACATGACTATCAAGCCAGCCCGGCAGCGGGAATGCTCCCATTTGCGCAGGGAGTTCGGTGTAGCCGTCACCCAGGGCATGGGCAGGTTTTTCTTATTCTTCCATCGTCGCCGTATCCGGAAACAGCACTTCGGTAAAACCGAACTGGCTCATGTCGCTCATCCGCATCGGGTAGAGGATGCCGTTCAGATGATCGCATTCGTGCTGCACCACCCGGGCATGAAAACCGGTGACGGTACGGTCTATGGGCTGGCCTGCGAGGTCAAAACCACGGTAGCGCAGGTGCTTGTGGCGAAGCACCTTGCCCCGCATCCCTGGCAGCGACAGGCACCCTTCCCAGCCTGGCTCCATCTCATCGCCGGGATATTCCAGCTCCGGGTTGAGCAGCACGGTATCCGGCACTGTTTCGGCATCCGGGTAACGCGGATTCCGGGCGACCCCGAATATCACCACCTGCAAGCCAATACCGATTTGCGGCGCAGCCAGACCGGCACCGTTGAGCGCCTGCATGGTATCCCGCATATCAGAAACGAGCGCGTGCAATTCGGGCGTATCAAACACCTTCACCGGCCGGGCAATCTCCAGCAGGCGCGTATCGCCCATCCTGAGCACGGCTCTAGCTGTCACGAAGCAAAACAACCTGATTGAGAATTTTCAGTACCCGCTGCATCGCCTGCTTGAGGATCACATCCACGGCATCATAGGCAATCGCATGCGCGCTTGAGCCGCGCCCGGCGGCGTAATTGGCCGAAACCGTCAGCGCCGCGTAGCACAGGCCGATTTCTCTCGCCAATGCTGCTTCCGGCATCCCGGTCATGCCCACCATGGTGGCGCCATCGCGCTCCAGGCGATTGATCTCCGCAGCCGTTTCCAGACGCGGCCCCTGAACTGCGGCATAGACGCCACCGTCAACGAACTCTTCCCCTGCCTGACGGCAGGCACGCATGCACAGTTGCCGAATTTCTTCACAGTAGGGCCAGGTGAAATCGATATGCACCACCGGCTTTGAACCGCAAGCTTCCTGACAGTCATGGTAGGTGCTTTTGCGCCCCCAGGTATAGTCGATGATCTGATCCGGAACAGCGATGGTGCCGGGTTTCATGTTGGCATGAATGCCGCCGACGGTGGCGATGGAAATCACATCCTGTGCGCCTTCGGCATGCAGCGCCCACATATTGGCGCGGTAATTCACCTCATGCGGCGGAATGGTATGACCATAGCCGTGTCGCGCCAGAAAAACCACTTCCCGCCCATTGATCTCGCCGAATGTCAGTGCGCCGGAAGGTTCGCCGTAGGGCGTCCTAACCACTTTGCGGCGAACTTCCTCCAGACCGGATATCTGCGTCAGACCGCTGCCCCCGATAATTCCCAGCATTATAGAACCTCTTTCAAAGCATAAATCGCGGGCAGATTGCGCCACGCGCCACGAACATCCATTCCGAAACCGAACACGTAGCGATCAGCCACATCGAGGCCAACAAAATCGGCCCGGATGGGTTTGGGGCGGCCGATCAGCTTGTTCACAAACACAGCGCTATAGCACTCCGCCGCACCCAGTTCCATCACGCAGCGGCGTATTTCCGCCAGCGTAACGCCCTCGTCCAGAATATCATCCAGCACCAGCACCACACGTCCCTTGACATTCGAGGGAGGCGGAACTTTCCACACCATTTGCCCGCCCCGGATGGCATCCCCGTAGCGCGACACCTGCACATAATCAAAATCCAGAGGAAAATCCAGCAAAGGCAGCAACTGGCCTGCAAATACCGTCGCACCGGTCATCACACTGAGTAGCAGCGGTTGCTTGCCGGCCAGCTGATGTGAAATCTCCCCGGCCAGACGCTGCATCACTTCATCCACTTCTGCGGCGGAAACCAGTTGTTCCGCTTCCTGGCGTATTTTCCATGCTTCATTCATTATCGACACACCCTGTTTACAAATCACTCAGTACTTTGATATGCGCCGCCGCACTGCGCCCGAGCGCATGCAGGGCATAGCCGCCCTCCAGTGCCGAAACGATGCGGCTGTTGGCGTGGCGAGCGGCGACCTCCTTGAGTTTCCCGGTCACCCAGACGTAATCCGCTTCCCTCAGGGCAAGACCGCCCATGTCATCTTCGCGGTGTGCATCGAAGCCGGCAGAAATGAACAGCATCTGCGGCTTGAAACGCTCCAGCGCGGGGAGCCACTGCTCCACCACGGCTGCGCGAAAAGCGTCTCCCGCTGTCCCGGCGGGGAGGGGCACGTTGATGATGTGATCGTTGCCGCTGTCAGATCCGGAATAGGGATAATAAGGATGGCGGAAAGTCGAACACAGCATCACGCGCGGGTCGTCGTGAAAAATATCTTCCGTTCCGTTGCCGTGGTGCACATCGAAATCGGCAATCGCCACCCGTTCCAGGCCATGTTGCATCAGGGCATGAGCCACCCCTACCGCAACATTGTTAAAAATGCAGAAACCGCCAGAACTGGCGACGCCAGCGTGGTGGCCAGGCGGACGCACATTGCAGAAGGCATTTTCCGCCCGCCCGGACATCACCATATCAACCGCCAGAGCAACCGCGCCGGCTGCTCGCAGCGCGGCTTCCAGCGTATGTGAGTTCATCGCCGTGTCCGGGTCGAGATATGCCAGGCCGGCACCCGGCGCAGCGGCACGAATGCTTGCAATGTAGCCGGGACGATGCACCCGGGACAGCATTTCATCCGTCGCCAGCGGCGCCTCCTGGTGATCGAGAAACGGCAGCAGCCCCGATGCAATCAGCTGATCCTCGATGGCTTGGATACGTGCCGGACATTCTGGGTGATCCTTGCCCATATCGTGCTTGAGACAGCTGGGATGGGTTATGTAGGCGGTGTGCATCCGGTTTTCGTCTATAGGTCTTATATAAGACTTGGGGTCATATTTTGTGGCACAATGGTCACAATCCGCTCCTATAATAACCTCACTCTTATTTGGATCGCAAAATCATGGGCCAACACTACCTCAATCCCCTTTTCGCGCCAAAGTCCGTCGCGGTCTTCGGCGCCAGCGAACGTGTCGATTCGATCGGCCAGATCGTGTTCCAGAACATGATCGAAAGCGGCTTCCAGGGCGGACTTTACCCGATCAACCCGAAAAGCCCGGAAATTCAGGGCCGCAAGGCCTACACCTCGATTGCCGACATCGGACAAGCAGTTGAACTGGCGGTCATCGCCACGCCGCCACAGACCGTACCGGACATTATCGAGGCTTGCGGCAAGCATGGCGTCAAGGCAGCGGTGATCATCACCGCTGGCTTCGGCGAAACCGGCCCTCAGGGGCAGGTACTGGAAAAAGCCGTGCTGGATAACGCTCACCGCTACGGCATCCGCCTGATCGGCCCGAACTGTCTTGGCGTGATGCGGCCATCCATCGGCCTCAACGCCACCTTCAACAAGGGCGGCGCCAATAGCGGAAAGCTGGCCTTCGTGTCACAGTCCGGCGCGCTCTGCACCGCCATTCTGGACTGGGCGCAGAGCAATGATGTGGGCTTCTCCAGCGTGGTATCGATGGGCTCCTCGGCCGACGTGGATTTTGGCGAGATTCTCGATTATCTGGTTTCCGACGCCCAGACCCAGAGCATCCTGCTTTACATCGAGGGCATCCGCAACGCGCGCAGCTTCATGAGCGCGATCCGTGCCGCCGCCCGCATCAAGCCGGTGATTCTGGTCAAGGTCGGGCGCCACGCCGCAGGCTCCAAGGCCGCCATGTCGCATACCGCCTCGCTGGTGGGTTCGGACGATGTGTTCGATGCCGCGGTCAGCCGCGCCGGTGTGGTGCGGGTGCAGACCATCACCCAGTTGTTTGCCGCAGCCAAGGCGATGGCTTCTGGCTTCCGTCCCATCGGCAACCGCCTCGCCATCGTCACCAACGGCGGCGGGCCGGGCGTGATGGCAACCGACCGCGCCTCGGACTTGGGGCTGACCATCGCCACCCTGTCCGACGCCACCATCGAGCAACTCAACCAGGTATTGCCGCCCAACTGGCCTCATGCCAATCCGGTGGACATTATCGGCGACGCCCAGGCCGACCGTTACCACCATGCCGTCAAGGCCTGCCTGGAAGACAATAACGTGGATGGCGTGCTCGCCATTCTTACCCCGCAGGCCATGACCAAGCCGCTGGAAGCCGCCAATACGGTGATCGAGCTTGCCAACCAGTACAGCAAGCCTCTGCTGGCCTGCTGGATGGGCGATTCCCAGGTAGCGGAAGCGCGCGCTGCCTTTGCCGCCGCCAGAAAACCCAGTTTCCGCACTCCGGAACCGGCGGTGGAGGTGTTCTCCTATCTGTCGGACTACTATCGCAACCAGAAACTGCTGATGCAGATGCCGGGACCGCTGTCTCACCACCTGGAGCCGGACGTCGAGGGTGCGCGCATGGTAATCGACGGCGCGCTGCTGGAGCGGCGCAAGGTGCTCAACGAGATGGAATCAAAAGCGCTGCTCTCTGCATTCCACATCCCGGTGGCAAAAACCATGATCGCGCGCAGCCCCAACGAGGCACTGCTGATCGCGGAGCAACTGGGCTTCCCGGTGGCGATGAAAGTCAATTCGCGCGACATCACCCACAAGACCGATGCCGGGGGCGTGCTGCTCAATCTCGGCAACGCCCAGGCAGTGCGCACCGCCTATCATGAAATCATGGAAAATGTGCAGCACAACCGCCCCAACGCGCACATGGACGGCATCTCGATCGAACCCATGATCGTCAAGCCCAATGGCCGCGAGCTCATGGTCGGGGTGACCAACGATCCGGTATTCGGCCCGGTGATCACCTTCGGCGCCGGCGGAACCATGGTGGAAATCATGGGAGACCGTTCCGTCACCCTGCCGCCGCTCAATACCTTCCTGGTCAAGGACCTGATCCAGGGCACGCATGTCGCCAAAATGCTGGGCGCCTTCCGCCACATGCCCCCGGCCAACATGGCGGCGCTCGAAAGCGTATTGCTGCGCGTGTCGGAAATGGTGTGCGAACTGCCCCTGCTGATGGAAATGGACATCAACCCGCTGATCGTGGACGAGCACGGCGCACTGGCAGCCGATGCGCGCGTGGTGGTGGAATACCGCCAGCCCAGCGCCGACCGCTATGCCCACATGGCAATTTACCCCTATCCCACGCATTTGATCAGCCACTGGCAACTGGCCGATGGCACCAACATCGTCATTCGCCCCATCCGCCCGGAAGACGCCGAGCTGGAGCAGAAATTCGTCCACGACCTGTCAGAGGAATCGCGCTATTTCCGCTTCATGCGCAGCGTGCAGGAACTGTCGCCCGAGATGCTGTCACGATTCACCCAGATCGACTACAGCCGCGAAATGGCGATCATCGCCGTCACACAGGAACACGGCAGCGAGCTGGAACTCGGCGTGTGCCGCTTCGCCATCAACCCGGATGGTGAAAGCTGCGAATTCGCGCTGGTGGTTGCCGATGCCATGCGCGGCAAGGGCCTCGGCCAGAAACTGATGACCGCGCTGATGGATGCCGCCCGCTCCAAGGGCCTGAAAACCATCGAGGGTGAAGTCCTCAAAAACAATACCAGCATGCTCAAGCTCATGACGCGCCTGGGTTTCAGCATCGAAACCAGTCCGGAAGACGAGGGCATCAAGAATGTCAGAAAGGTGCTATGAACCCAGATAGTTCATTAGCCGTTTGGGTATCGGAAAATCAATGAGTTGCAGGTCGGTTTTTAACCCGACATATTCACCCGGAACCTAACTTTTCCATGGATTGAATATCTCAACCCCGGTTGGCGCGAAGTCGACCACGTTGCGCGTGACAACGGTCATTCCGTGAACCAGGGCCGTTGCTGCAATGAGGGCATCCCGGTCAGAGCGCGGATCTGGTACGTGCAGCCTCGCGCAGCGCTGCGCCACTGCGGTATCGATGGCAAGTATGCGACCGGAAAACACTGGCAGTACATGGCCGTCCAGCCAAGCCCGAAGCACTGCCCCTTGCGATGGGTCACGCCGCTCGACCAGCAGAATGCCGGTTTCCAGTTCCAGGATGGTAATGGCCGACAAAAAAAGGCTTGTAGCCGAAACACTTTCTGCCCATGCCCTGACATTCTGGTCAGCCTTGCCGGACTTTGCCTTGCGCAATTCGGAAACAATATTGGTGTCGAGCAGGTACATCAGGACAAGTCCGCCGGACGATATAGATCGCCGCTCAAGCGCTGCGGTTCAAATTCAATCTCTGTTGCCTCCGGCATGGCCAGCAATTCAACGATGCTCACCCGATTGCCCGTGATCTGCTGATATTCCTCGATGGTCAGCAATACATGAGCGGGCCGACCACGATCGGTAATGAAGACCGGACCGCTCCTGGCCGCCTTCTTTGCACGGCTGGCATCCTGATTGAACTCTCTGCTGGAAAGTGTAGTAATGGTCATATTGCACCCCCCTTTTTTTGATGTAGATATGTTACTACAATAAACCACCGCAACAATACGGCCCTGTAAAAATTATGAGGTAGCAGGTATCTTTGCGTTTACCACCGGAACCTGCAAATATTACGCCTTACTTTCAAGTCCGAACCCAAACCAATGAACATCGAAGGCACCCACTACCGCACCATCTGGCCTGCTGAAGACGGCGTTGCCGTTGAAATCATCGACCAGACCCGGCTGCCTCACGAATTCGTCACGGTGCGGCTGGAAAATCTGCACGATGCCGCCATCGCGATCAGAAACATGCTGGTGCGTGGCGCCCCGCTGATCGGTGCCACGGCGGCCTATGGGGTGGCGCTGGCAATGAGTTCCGGAACGTCCGATACAGCGCTGGATGAGGCCTGCACCACCCTGGCCGCAACCCGTCCCACCGCCATCAATCTGAGCTGGGCGCTGAGACGCATGCAGGCCCTGCTCCTGTCCTTGCCGCCCGAAAGCCGCGCCCATGCTGCCTGGCAGGAAGCCGCCGCAATCTGCGACGAGGATGTCGCCATCAATCGCGCCATCGGCGCACACGGCCTGAAGCTGATCCGCGACAAGCTGGATGCCAAGGGGGGGCCGGTCAATATTCTCACCCACTGCAATGCCGGCTGGCTCGCCACAGTGGACTGGGGCACTGCCCTGGCGCCCGTCTACACGGCGTTTGATGCTGGCATTCCCCTCCACGTGTGGGTGGACGAAACCCGCCCGCGCAACCAGGGCGCCAGCCTCACCGCCTGGGAACTCAAGCAGCACGGCGTGCCGCATACCGTGATCGCCGACAATACCGGCGGCCACCTGATGCAGCACGGCATGGTGGACATGGTGATCGTTGGCACCGACCGCACCACTGCCTGCGGCGACGTGTGCAACAAGATTGGCACCTATCTCAAGGCGCTGGCGGCATTCGACAACCAGATCCCGTTCTACGTTGCCCTGCCCGGCCCCACTATTGACTGGACGCTGGAAGATGGCGTGCGCGACATCCCTATCGAGCAGCGCGAAGCGGAAGAAGTCACCCAAATCCGCGGCAGGACAGCAGAGGGCGAAATTGTCAGCGTCACCCTCACCCCGCACGGCAGCCCTGCGGCCAATTACGCCTTCGACGTCACTCCTGCGCGGCTGGTCACCGGCCTGATCACGGAACGCGGCGTCTGCAATGCATCACGCGAAGGCCTGCTGACTTTATATCCGGAACAAAAACGATGAATGAAGCCGAACTGCGCCGCGCGCTGGTCGACACGGCCATCGCGGCACAACACGAGGGATTGAACCGGGGCGCATCCGGCAACCTCAGCGTCCGCTGCGGCGCCGGATTTCTGATCACCCCCTCCGGCATGGCGCCCACGGAGCAAACCCCGGACGATATGGTATGGATGGATTTCGCCGGCAATGCGCATTTCCCCCACCCCTGCCCTCCCCCGCAAGAGGGAGAGGGGGACGAAGGCTCGCGACGCGAGTTTCCCGTTAATAGCCAGCGCAAGCCTTCGAGCGAATGGCGTTTCCACCGCGATCTTTACGTCGCGCGGTCTGAATTTGGGGCCGTGCTGCACGCCCATTCCACCTTCGCCACCACCCTGGCCTGCCTGGGCCGCGACATTCCGCCCTTCCACTACATGATTGCGGCGGCTGGCGGAAAGACCATCCGCTGTGCGCCCTACGCCACCTTCGGCACCCAGGAACTGTCAGGCCATGCCATCACGGCCATGGAAGGACGCAAGGCCTGCCTGCTGGCCAATCACGGCCTTCTTGTGGCGGAAACCGGCCTGGAACGCGCGCTGGCGCTGGCAGTGGAAGTGGAAAGCCTGTGCGAGCAGTATTGCCGCACCTTGCAGATCGGTACGCCCAAGCTGCTCTCGGATGCGGAAATGGACGTGGTACTGGAGAAATTCAAAAGCTACGGGCAGAACGCCCAGAAAACCTGAATCAGGTGCGCAGCGAATGCGCCTCCACCAGCGTGTCAAGCAAGCCTTGCGCGGCATCCTCAACCATATCCAGCACCTGTTCGAAGCCCTGCGATCCGCCATAGTAGGGATCAGGCACTTCACGCTCGCTGAATTTCCGGCTGTGCTCCAGAAACAGAGTGACTTTGTGCTCATGCCCGGCCGGGCAGATGCGTTTCAAATTCGCCAGATTGTCCTGATCCATGGCCAGAATATAGTCAAAAACCAGAAAATCCTGCTCGCTCACCTGACGGCCTCGTAACGCGCTCAAGTCATAACCCCGCTTTGCAGCGGCGGCACTTGCCCGCTTATCTGGCGATTTTCCAATATGGTAGCCGTGCGTACCCGCCGAATCGATGCGTATCAAGCCATCCCAACCAGAACGTGCAACCAGATCGCGGAACACCCCCTCCGCCGTGGGAGACCGGCAGATGTTGCCCATGCAAACAAATAGTATTTTTATCTCCTGCATTACATCTGTATCCCATTGGTTTATTGATGACATTTAACTTAAATTAACTTTGCAATCCTTCTCTGCCTTACAGATCAAGGAGAATAATGTCCTTATGGAAGGCCTGAACAAGTGTGCACGGTCTTTGCGAGCGCAGCGAAGCAATCCTGTTTTTCAAATACAGACGAGATTGCTTCGTCACTTCGTTCCTTGTATACGACTCCACACGAGCTTTAGCTCGTAGTGGATCGGAATCCCCTTGTGGGGTATACGACTCCACACGAGCTTCAGCTCGTAGTGGATCGGAATCCCCTTGGGGCAATGACCGCTTGTTCAGTGGCTCCCTAGCCTTGGCTGACTTCCTTCACAATCATCCACCTATCTCCCTGCCGCCTGAGTTCGAGGCGCTTGTGCAAGCCGGCTTCCGAAAAGTTATCTGCCGTGAAGGACTGAACGAACTCGACGGTTGCAGTATCCCCCTTCGCAACGACCGCCATGGCAGAGAGTTTAATTTCGATTTTGTGGTACTTGCCCAGCCGGTTACGGCGCTGTTTTTCCCAGGCAGCGCGGGTAAGACCTGCTGGCGGCTCGAATTCTGGCGCGTAGGCGTACAGATAACGATCCAGGTCTTTCTCTGACCAGGCCTTGACCCACCCATCCACAAAGTTCATCGCCTGTTGCCGCGCAATGTTCCCAGTATCCGGGGAGGGAGAAACACCAAGGACTTGCGCGGAGTTTGCTAATTCTTTTAATTCCTTTGCCTGCAGGGCCGGAGGAGAAAAAAAGAGGCTTTCGCCCGGCTTATGCAGAATTGCGTTGCTTCCAGCTCCCAGGATAAAACCTATCCCTCCCACAGCCAGTAGTTTTTTCCACCCTGATTTTTCTGGCCGGGGCGGCGAAGAAAGTATTTCAGGATTTGCCCGTATTATATTTTGTTGCTCAGCTTGTAATTTGTTCACCGCCTTTTCAACGATGCTCATCATGTTTTCCTGTAGATTTTTCAAGGGGATGCGAAAGTATGGCGGTTCAAGTTGTACGGACAGCTATTGCCGTTGTAGCGGTCTGTATTTTCCCGGATTTTATCATTATTGCCCCCCCGTTTCTCGCCTTCACTCCGCCAGCGATTGTAAAGGGCATGGGGGAAAAACCTGATGCGCTGCCAGAAAGTCACCCGGATTCATCTTTTCAGGTGCGTCAGATTTCCTAGCGATAAAGGCGCTTGAGTACCAGCATGACGAGCGCCAGCACCAGCGTCACCGCATTGGTGATCACAATCGGCGTGGCACCGATGGCCAGCCCATACAGCAGCCACAGGAACACACCGCTGCTGAAAATCAGGAACATTCCGTATGAAACATCACGGGCCGATTTTGAGCGCCAGGTCTTGAGTACCTGCGGAACAAATGCCACGGTGGTCAAGGTGCCTGCCGCCATGCCAAGCAGATTGGCGTCAGTCAGCAGCATTTTTATTTCCATATCAGTTCACGCATCCACTTCCTCGCCCCAGATAAGGGCCTTGACGTGGGTCACATTGACTTCGTCTGCCGTCAGTCCGCATGTTGCCGCGTAGCGGGCAATCGCGTCCTGATCAAAATTTTCGCAGGCGATGGCAAGTTGCAGGTAGGGCGCATACCTGCCGGTACGGTGCAGCAGGGCCCCGACAACCAGATCCGGCAGATTGAGGCGGGACAGGGCCTGTGCCATCGGCACATTGAGCAGCGCATCCAGCAGGGAAAAAATGCCCGTGATGAATAAACCGCCGCGCTCGGCGGGTTCAAACTTGTTTTGCCCCAAAGTTTCGGTAAAGCGCGCCCGGACCAGTGCATTCTTGAGCAATATCCTGCTGCGCCCGTCTGTCTTGCCGCTGGTAAACAGCAGCAGCGTCAGCCAGCGGTACAACTGGTTATAGCCCAACAGGGTCAACCCATGGCCGATGGAACGGATTTTTTGCTGTAGCCCATTGGCTGGCGAGTTGATGAAATTGAGCAGTTTGTAGGATAGACCCGGGTCACGTTTGACCTTCTCTTCCAACTCGGAAAGTTCCGCATGGTTCATGACCAGATTCAGCATTTCAATCACACGCATCCGGTCATTATCGAGCCGCTGTGGCGCATTAGGCTGCAGGCGGGAGAAATAAGCGCCCTGGAAATACTCAAAAGCCAACGCACGATAGGCCTCGAATGCATCATCCGACTCCACGTTCTGGGCAATAAGGCGTGGCGTGGCGGAGCTCAGGATTGTGCTTATCTGCTGGCCGAGGGCCAGGGCATCGAAGCGGGTTGTATCCACCTTCACCCAGGAACAAATGGCGAGAAACGGGGCATATTCCGGTTGATATTCGAAGTCCTCAAGCGCCAGCGGAATACCCATTGCGGCGAGTTCACGGCAACGCTGCAACAACAGCTCACTGGCCACGCCTGCCAGGCGTATGCCCACCACAACCTTCTGTTTCGGCAGGGATTCGATGATCGGGTTATCCAGCATACCGGGCGAAACATGGATGAAGACCAGGCCGTTTCCCAGCACCTTCTGGAAATCCAGATCAATCACGCTGATCACCAGCAATTCGTCCTGCACCCGGCGAAGCTCGGCTTCGTCGCCGATGTCGGGAGGAAAGTTCGGATCCTGAAGTTTTAGCTCGTAACCGATAAACTGGCTTGAGGCATCGAGAATGGGCTGACGGCCGAGGAAAAGACGCCACTTCCCCTCCGCCAGGCCGTCCCGGCCCTGGCTGAGCGCATCCAGCACAGCGGTGGCATCACTGCCGTGAGGTTTGTTCGGCGCGTCAGGGATGACAGACAAAGCGCTCTCCGTGCCTGAATCACGATTTTCGGCACCGGCATCACGGCCGGTCTTGAAGAACTTCAGATATTTTTCCAGCATGGGCACTCTCGCTGTTGGCGGCTTTTGGGAGGCCATCGCAGCGGCAACAGCCTCCAGTCAAAGCATGCAGCAAACAGGAGGGATTGTAAACGACGAGCTAACCCGCCTCGACCGGGGTCTGTTTGAGGCGCTCCATGAGGTTATTCACCGCGCTGTCCACCAGGGCAATATCATCAATCACATGGGCCATTCCATTACGGAATTTATCGGCCAGCCCTTCCGGCGTAATGGAAACTGCTCTTTCACCCAGTCGATTGGTAAACAGGAAAAGCCCCTTGAGAGGGCTGACCCAGGCCAGCTTGACGCGGGTGGAAGCGCCATTATCCTGTTCGATTTCGATCCAGGCGCCACGTTTGAGGCGCTTGACCATGGCAGAGTAGTCATCGGATGCGGCTGCTTCACCCTGCCAGTTCGCCTCTCCAATCGTGAAGGTTTGCCAGCCGGCCTCGATTTCGGTATCGGCAATCAGTGCCTGCATGAAAGCGGGGGTCGGCTCGGCGTGCTCCTGCGGCACGGTGATTTCGGCGAAGTCAGCCGGTTCTGCGTCATGGCGTGCTGCTTCAGCCGCCTCCTCCGCTGCGATTTCCTGCTCCACAAATCCCGCCTGATGCACATCCTCCTGCTCAATGGCATTCAATCCGGCCTTGACCACAACAGCGTGGCAATTCACCAGGCGCGCAAAAAACTGGTCGCGCTCATTATCCGGCAAGCCAGCCTGCACCATGCCGTCCTGCAAGCGTTTAAGCAGGCTTGGCAACAAACCGATCAGCTTCTTGCGTTCGTCCGGCACGATTTTGGGCTCAACGCTCCAGACCAGTTCATCCATGGTGGCAATGGCCTGATTCCAGGAAGCGCCGTCTTCTCCGGTTTGGGTATAGGCAGCGGCAAGGACGGACTCCCAGCAACCCGCCAAAAAATTCCGGATCACTTCAGGCATATGCGGCTTATGAATACGACGCCGCACTTCATCGTGCGCCATGATCCGAGAGAGTTCGTTCTGCTCCCGCTGATGAACGACCTGAGCGCTCAGCCCGGTCCGTTCATCGGTTCTTTTTTTCTCTTCGGCGAGATAGCTTTCCAGATTATCCAGAACCTCGGTAAAAATTCCGACTTTGTCATCAAACTCGTTCAGGATGCGCTGGATCAACTCGTCAACCGCCTGGTAAAAGCCACCCTCATGCCCTTCGGTTTCATCCCAGCCAATCGAGACTTCCGCCAGCCGGTCCAGCAGTTTCCGGGCAGGGTGGGATTTCTGCGAGAAAAATGCCTTGTCCAGCATGGCCACCTTGAGCACCGGGATCTGCAACCGGCCAATGAGCGCTTTCATTGCATCCGGAATACGCCGGTCATCCAGGATGTAGTCAAACAGCATGGCCACGATATCCAGGGTCATGGCATCCACATGCCCCATGGTACTGGCCACCGGGCTGGCCTTGATTTCGCGCAGCACATTGACCCGGCCATTCGCCAATGCTGCTGCATCCAGTGCGCCGCCAGCGCCGGCCAGACCATCAAGTTGTCCATGTTGCAGCTGTGTCAGCGAACTCACCACGGCCAGACTTTGCGCCGGCAATACAGCTTGCTGCGCGCCGCCAGCCATAGGCATCGCCGAGGCATCACCCACGCCCGCATTAGCGCTGCTGCCGAAGCCGCCCGCGAACCCTGCGCCCCCTATCCCGCGCGCAAGCAACTGCTGCAGCGCGGCAAACAATCCGCCTTCGCCAGAAGGGGATGGCGCGGGCACATCATGGTTAGCCGAAGCAGCTCCGGCAGGTTCGCTTGCAGCAGGCTGTTTTTTCAATCCTGCCCGAATCTTGCTCAGAACACCCTTATCAACCAGAAACTGGTTGATAAGCTGGTAAATCCCTTTTATCTGACGCGGCATATGCTTGTTGAACAGATTCACCAGCAGCAGCTTGACCTTGACAGGGCAATCAAGCGCCTTCAGGGATTTCATGAAGGCATTGCCAATCACTTCCGGACCTAGCGGATTGTTCGATTGCAGCAAGTCCGGGTCGTGCATCAGCACACCCATGCGCTTTTCAATGCCGAACAACTCCTCGGCGCAATCCCCATGGATACTGTTCGCAATATTGCTCGACGCCAACGATTCTTCGAGGTCGTCAGGCTCCACCAGGCTCAGCTCCGGGGTGTTCAGCGCGAACTCCTGCTGCGAGCGCTTATCGCGACGAATTTCCTGGTTGAAATCCTGAATGAAAGACTGCTTGAACCCCGCTTCAACGAGGCCGCGCTGATCACGAACGATACCCATGGCTTCGATATACAGGTTTCGCATCTCGTAATGAGTGGCCTGCTCGGAAAGCTCGAAGAGATCGTCCACCGCCTTGTCCATCATCTGGGCCAAGGCCTGCGCCAAGCGCGACACAGCCATGTCCCGGCAATCGTTCAACACCGGCATGGATGTGCCAGGTATCGAACGGGGCCGGTCGAACTGGCTCATCATCACAATGTTTTTTTGCGCGGCGTCATTCATGATTCCGTCTCCTGACAGAGCGGGCAAACATCATTGCGAAACAGCCTGCAATTTGTCCAGCGTTGACGCCAGGCTAAAACGGCCTCATGGGGATAAAACCAGGGAAAAGCGGAGATTGACTTGAAACCGTAGCGCGACGCGCCACGACTAATTCTCACCCAGCAATCCCGCTATCCTAGAGCATCTGCCCCTTAGACCGGAAACTTTGCGTCCCCACCTTTCGATAGGTTTGCCCATAAATTTTAGGTGCTACCTGAACAGAAATTCCCTGCTCAGCAATGTCTACTTTCTACCACAAACATATATTTTTTTCAAGACGTTTCTGCATGCGGGCATAAATGCCGCATCGGGGCTGCACAAAAGAATCATGAACGGCAAAATCACTTGGGGAAAACGCATGGGACATTCATAATTACCGGCGGATACCACACCAACCCGGCGTCGACGACATGCTCAACAATTTAAGCGAATTTCTTGTTCACTGGGCCATCACCGCGCTCGCCCTGTGGGTTGCCAGTGCAATCTTTAACGGCATCAGCTTTTCCAACAAGCAATCCCTGTTCATTGCGGCCCTGCTGCTGGGCTTTGCCAACGCAATCGTGCGCCCGGTGCTGATCGTTCTGACCCTGCCACTTACGCTCATCACCTTCGGCCTTTTTCTGCTGGTCATCAATGCGCTGGTCATCATGCTGGTCGCGGCCATTGTGCCGGGCTTCAAGATCTCCGGCTTCTGGACCGCGTTTTTCGCCAGCATCTTTATTGCAGTTTTCAGCTTCTTTATCGGGCTGTTTATTTTCCAGTCGGGCGGGCATCCCATCATGATGCCAACCCAGGGCGGCATGATGGTATAGCCATCACTGCGACCAAAGCGGCCCTTCATCCATCAGCGCCAGTTGCTCGCGCAACGCCAGAATATGATCCTGCCAGTAGCGCTGGGTATTAAACCAGGGAAATGCCGCGGGAAATGCCGGATCATCCCAGCGCCGGGCCAGCCAGGCAGCATAGTGGATCAGGCGCAGGGTGCGCAGCGCTTCAATCAGGTGGAGTTCGCGCGGATCGAATTCCTGAAAATCCTCGTACCCTGCCAGCAAATCGGCCATTTGCCGCGCCATGTCGGCGCGCTCGCCTGATAACATCATCCACAGATCCTGCACTGCCGGACCCATGCGGGCATCGTCAAAATCGACAAAGTGCGGCCCGCTGTCCGTCCATAGCACATTGCCGGCATGGCAGTCGCCATGCAAACGCAGCATACGCACGCTGCCGGCACGTTCGAAGCAGCGCTGTACCCCTTCCAGAGCCAGCGCCACAACGCTGCGCCATGCTGCGTCCAGATCAGGCGGGATAAAGCCATTGGCCAGCAGGTAATCTCGCGGCCCGGTGCCGAAACTTGCAACATCCAGCACGGAGCGATGACTGAACGGCCGCAACGCCCCTACCGCATGTATGCGCCCGAGGAAGCGCCCCATCCATTCCAGGGTATTGCTGTCCTCCAGTTCCGGCGCCCGCCCGCCCTGTTTTGGGAAAACGGCAAAACGGAAATCCTCGAACAGGTGCAAGGTACCCGCCCCTGCCAGCAATAGCGGAGGCACCACCGGAATTTCGCGCTCGGCCAGTTCCAGGGTAAAGGCATGCTCTTCGAGAATGGCATCATCGCTCCAGCGCGCCGGCCGGTAAAATTTCGCCACCAGCGGCGGCCCCTCTTCCATGCCGATCTGGTAGACACGGTTCTCGTAACTGTTGAGTGCGAGCAGGCGCCCGTCACTGCGCAAACCGACGCTATCCAGCGCATTCAGAATCACATCCGGTGTCAGTGAGGAAAAGGGAGTCAAGGGCATATTATTCATGGCGACCAGGGAATATCAGCGCATTGATGGCGCGGCTTGTTTCAGCGCCATCAACTCGACCTGTACGGTATTGTTCTTGTCGGACAGCCAAATCTGCCCTTCCTGAATGGTGCATTGCAGCTGCATATTGCGTTGCGCCAGCCCCGCCATGGCCTGAGTGGTGGCAAGCGGCAGGTTCATGACAGCGAGATTTTCAAGCCGCTCGAATTTGCCTCTATTCTGCCCCCACCAGATATCCGCGCCACGTCCGCCATAGCAATAGACAAACACCTGCCTTGCGCGCCCACAGGCTTTGCGAATGAGTTTTTCGTCAGGCAGACCCACATCGATCCAGCACTCGATAGCGCCGGTGAGGTCCTTTTGCCACAGATCTGGCTCATCGTCGGTGCTCAGCCCCTGGCCGAATAGCAGGTTCTCATCGGCATGCAGGGCAAAGGCCAGCAAGCGCACCATCATGCGCACATCGTTTTCCGATGGGTGGCGAGCGATGGTCAGAGTGTGGTCATGGTAATAATTGCGGTCCATGTCGGCGATTTGCAGCTCGGCTTTGAAAATTGTTGCCTTGAGTGCCATATAATTGCTTCCGCTAAAGCGTCGATTATGAAACGCCGAAGAATACCTGATTTGGAATTTTGATTCCCGTTATTGCGTTCCCCAAAGGCCAGGCACATGGAAAAACGCTTCGAATACTATGCTCAACTCGCCGCCGTACTGATTCTGGTAGTTGGCTGCTTCCTCGTATTACAGCCATTCCTGACCGCGACCCTGTTCGCCGCTGTGGTGTGCATCTCGACCTGGCCGCTTTATCTCTGGCTGTTGCGCAAAATGAAGGGCAGACAGAACCTGGCCGCGCTCACCATGACGCTGTCGCTGATCATCACCGTCATCCTGCCGCTGGCTTTGGTGGCATACAACCTTGCCGACAATATCACCGCATTTTACGACCAAATCATCCTGGCCATCGAGGATGGGCCACTACAGCCGCCAGCCTGGTTGATGGGGCTGCCGCTGGTGGGCGAATCGATCAACGATTACTGGCACCTGATCGCAACCAGCCAGGAAGAAATGATGGCGCTGCTCAAGCGCCTGCTCGAACCCACCCGGAAATTTCTCCTCAGTGGCGGCATCCTGCTCGGGCAGGGGGTAATGGAAATGAGTCTGGCCGCCTTCGTCAGTTTTTTCCTGTACCGCGACGGTGAAGCGCTGGTTAGTGGACTGGACGGGGTGATGGAACATCTGGCCGGCCCCAATTCGGCGAGTGTCCTGGGTACGATCAACCACACTGTGCGTGGCGTCATGTATGGGCTGGTGGGAACAGCACTGGCACAAGGCATCGTGGCCACACTCGGATTCGCAATTGCCGGCGTACCGGCAGCGCTGCTGCTCGGCGTGGCCACCTTTGCTCTTTCCCTGATCCCCGTCGGCCCCCCTCTGATCTGGGGCGGCGCAGCCATCTGGCTGTTCTACCAGGGCAGTACAGGGTGGGCGATTTTCATGCTGTTGTGGGGATTGCTCCTGATCAGCAGCGTGGATAACGTGGTAAAACCCCTGCTCATCAGCCGCGGCAGCAATCTGCCGTTTATCCTGGTGATGTTTGGCGTGATGGGGGGCGTGTTCGCCTTCGGTTTCGTGGGCATTTTCATCGGGCCAACCCTGCTGGCGGTGGGATTCAGCCTGATGCAGAAGTGGACCGCGCATGGAAGCAACACATAGCTCAGCACCGGGGATGGAAATTTGATACCGGGTCTTTAAATACAGGCAGAGCATGGGCGAACGCCCCACCCAACATCTGAATTCAATACCGAAAAAAGGCCACTCCACATGCCTCTGGATCAGCATGAACTGACATGGATCTACCACCTTCAGCAACTTGGCCGCGCCACGAATGAAGGCACTGACCCATCCGAAATATGGCGGCATCTGCTCGAAAATATTGTTGGCGCATTCAACGCCGGCAGCGGTTGTCTGGCAGAAGTGCACGGCAGCCAGAGGGCCTTGAAGATTCAGGCGGGCATTGGATTGCCTGAGGGCGTGGTAGGCAGCGAGCTGGCTGCGGGCTCTGGAATCCTGGGATTGGTCGTATCAGAAGGAAAGCCCCGCTTGCTGAACGGCAATTTGTCGGATGACCAGAAGCTCGCGGACAGATTATCCAAAAGAACAAGGCCGGCACCCTGGTCTGCCATGTGCTGGCCGCTGCTGGTCGAGGGCAAGATCGTCGGAGTGATCAGCGTCAACCGCTCGCGGGAAATGGAGCCATTCTCGGAAAAGGATCTTGAAAAGGGGGCGCGGCTTATCGAATTCATCGCGGTTGCGGTTGAAAACACCCAATTGAATCTCAAATCGGCAAAATATGTCTCCGAATTGAAGGAGATGAACCGGAAGCAGGCGCTCTGGAGACAAGCCCAGGAATGGATGAGCGAAGCACAGGCCGAACTGGAAAAAACCGGCGATCTCAAGGTGTTTTGCACTCAGGCAGCCATCCAGGCTAAAAATCTGCTGACCGCTGGCTGGGGAGCGCTTCTGGTCGAAGGAAAAACGAATGGCGGCCTTTCCGTCTTTTCTTCAAATGAAAATCCCGAGGTGACAAAAAAACTGCGCATTCACTACGAGGCTTGGTTACCCAATAACGAGGAGGCACGGCCGAGCGGCACATTCCGGTTCCAAGGCAATGGCACGGGCGAGGGGGCGTTGTTAAATGCCATTGGGGTCACCATCATGATGCCCGGGCCTTTGAAGGGGATGCTGATGGTGGGCGAGGAAGCGTTGCCCTGTCCTTTCGATACGAATGACGAGATATTTCTATCCGCATTCTCGATGAGCGTTCAACGTATCCTGGAACGTATCCAGTTACTGAATTCCTTACGCAGGGAAAACCAGGCCCTCAAGGCGGAACGCGACGAGTTGCTTTCTGAAATAAAAGCGCTAAATGCCGCCCGTGACTAGCCTTGCCTCATGAGTCCGGCAGATCATTTAATCTCTTCAACTTTTAGCCACATACTACGACTGTCGCGCCCGCGCGTGTTCGCGGAGCTGGTGTAGCCGCGCTCACGCCCGCTTTCTTCCTGGCTGCTGCTGCCGAGCTCGATCCACTCCCCCAGCCTGCCGGAAATGGAGGTGCTGAGGCGCTGAATATCGGCGCCACCCCGCCCGCCCCTCTCCCGCTCGAACTGCGGACTGATTTCCAGCGTGACCCGGTTCCCGGTCACCCTTGGCGTCACATGCATGCCACTGCCGATATCACGGTAAACCAGGCTTTCCGATACCACCGCGCCTCCAGGCCCCAGCACCACCTGGCGGAGCGGAACGGGCAGCGACTGCCCCACCATCAGATAGCCGCTGCCGCCTTCCATCACCTGGATACGCTGGTTGCTGTTCCGGCTGCCGCTGCTGACCGTCTCATAGGCCTGCCCCCGAATCCGGGTATTGCCGCCCTGCCCCAGTTCGATGCGTCCGGATAATGCAGCGCCTGCGCTTTCGTTCTCCTGGCTGATGTCATTGCTGACACTGATCACCAGGTTTCTGGGAGGGGTGTCGAGCGTGGCAAGGACTTCCCGTATTTGCGTGATATTCCTGCGGCTGGCACGCAGGATGATCTGGTCGTTCATGCCCGAGACGCTACCGCCCGGTTCTACCAGAGGACTGAGCACCGGCACGATCTGGTCGACAGTGCGGTTTCTGAGCTGGATAATCTCCAGTTCCTGCTGCGCAACGGCGGGAAAGGTGAGAAATAGCATTAAAAGCATGAGCCAGCGTTTCACGGTTTTCTCCTGTTTGCCGCTCTCTGGGCGGCAATATTACTGGTAGCGCAGCGCCTCGATCGGGTCGAGCCGCGCGGCCTTCCGCGCCGGGTAGAAGCCGAAGAACACGCCCACGCTGGCGGCCACGCCGAAGGCAACCAGCACCGAACTGCCTGAGATCACCACCGTGGCCTCGGTCAGGAAATTGACCAGCAGCGCGCCGCCCACGCCCAGCACCAGGCCGATAAAGCAGCCCACCACCGAGATGATGATGGCTTCCAGCAGGAATTGCAGCAAGATGTCGCGCTCACGTGAGCCAATGGCCAGGCGGATGCCGATTTCGCGCGTGCGCTCGGTCACCGAGACCAGCATGATGTTCATGATGCCGATGCCGCCCACCAGCAGCGAAACCGAGGCGATGGCGCCGAGCAGCAAGGACATGGTGCGCGCGGTTTCCGCCGCCGAATCCGCTGCCGCGGCCAGATTGCGCAGGAAGAAATCATTATCCATGCCCTCGCGCAGGCGGTGGCGCTGACGCAACAGCGAGGTCATGGATTTTTCCACCATCGGCATGACCGAAGCGGATTCCGCCTGCACCATGACCATGCGCACGGAGCCCTGGAAAGGCGTGCCATATACCTTGCGCTGGGCAGTGGTAAGGGGAATCAGCAGCGTGTCGTCCTGGTCGCGCCCGTCCAGGCTCTGCCCTTTTGCCGCCAGCACGCCGAGGATCACGAAGGGGCTCTGGCGCACGCGGATGGTCTTGCCTACCGGATCCTCGTCGCCGAACAGGTTTTTGGCCGCGGTCTTGCCGATCAGGGCCACCCGCGTTGCCGAGCGCAGGTCGGAATCGCTGAACGGATAACCGCTGACCACGGCCCAGGAACGCACATTCAGATAGTCAGGCGTGGTGCCGTAGGTGCTAGCGCTCCAGTTGTTGGGGCCGTACACCATCTGGGTGCTGCCGGGATGCACTGGCGCGACCGCCTGCACCCCCGGCAATTCCGCGATGGCGTCGGCATCGGCCACCGTCAGCGTGGGCGCGCCGCCACTGCCGGAGCGCACGCCACCCGAGGTGGTCGAACCCGAGATCAGAATGAACAGATTGCTGCCCATGGAACTGATGGACTGGCTGACGGCATACTGCGCCCCCTGCCCCACCGCCATCATCAGCACCACGGCACCGACCCCGATCACCATGCCGAGCATGGTGAGGAAGGTGCGCAGCCGGTTCGCGCCCATGGCGTGCCAGGCTTCGCCCAGCATGGCATACAGCATCAGGCGGACTCCTCATGGTGTCCGGTCGGCCCGTCATGCACGATGCGCCCGTCAAGAAATCGCACCTGGCGCCTGGCGTGCCGGGCAATGTCCGCTTCGTGGGTGACCAGCACGATGGTGATGCCCTCGCGGTTGAGTTCATCGAACAGGGCCATGATTTCCTCACCGGTATGGCTGTCCAGATTGCCGGTAGGCTCGTCGGCGAGGATCAGGCGCGGCTGGTTCACCAGCGCGCGGGCAATCGCCACGCGCTGCTGCTGCCCGCCGGAAATGCGGTTGGGCGGCGATTTGGCGTAGTTGCCCAGCCCCACCTTTTGCAGCATTTCGCGGGCGCGGGCGCGCCGCTCCTCGCGCTTCACCCCGTAGTAGACCAGAGGCAGGGCGACGTTGTCCTCCAGGCTCATGCGCGGCAGCAGGTTGAAGCCCTGGAACACGAAGCCGATGGTGCGGTTGCGCAACAGGGCCAGTTCGTCCTTGGACAGTTCCGCCACGCTGCGGCCATCCAGCTCGTAATGCCCGGCGCTGGGCCGGTCCAGGCAGCCGAGGATATTCATGAAAGTGGACTTGCCCGAGCCGGACGGCCCCATCACGGCGACGAACTCGCCGGGAGCGATGTTGAGGTTGACGTCCTTCAGCACAGGAAAGGGCCCGGCCGGCGTTTCATAGGATTTGTGCAGCCCCTCCACGCGGATGACGGGCTGGCTCTCCCCTGTTGCCTGAGCGTGGGCGCGCTGCGCCGAGCCTGTCGAAGTGAAGACAGGGAGAGAGTCAGGGGAGAGGGCGCCCTCCATCAGAACATCCTCATGTGTACCGTGCTTTTCTTGCCCGGCGAATTTTCTTCAGCCGGGCCTTCACCGACCACCACCTTGTCGCCGGCCTTGAGATCGCCGCCCAGCACCTCGGTGTTGCGGCTGTCGGTAATGCCGAGGCTGATGCTGACCGGCTTGAGTTCCTTGCCCTGCAGGATGTAAACCGTACCGCTGGAAGCATCGCGCTTCTTGCCGGGTTTCTTGCCGTTGCCCGCCTTACCCTCGCCATTCATCTCGCCGTCCTTCACGTCCGGCTTGAAGCGCAGCGCGGCATTGGGCACCAGCAGCGCATTCTCGCGCTCGGCAACGACGATGCTCACATAGGAAGTCATGCCCGGCAGCAGGATCTGCTCGGGATTGTCCACCGAGATCACCACGTTGTAGGTCACCACGTTCTGCTGGGTGGTGGGGTTCAGGCGGATCTGCTTCACCACGCCCTTGAAACTGCGGCTGGGGAAGGCGTCGACATTGAAGCGCACCGCCTGCCCGACGCGGATGCTGCCGATATCCGCCTCGGCAAAGCTGGAGTCGATCTGCATGCGCGACAGGTCCTGGGCGATCTGGAACAGGGTCGGCGTCTGGAAGCTGGCCGCCACGGTCTGGCCGACATCGATATTGCGCGCCACGATCACCCCGGAAACCGGCGAGCGGATGATGGAATAGGCCAGCTGGGCGCGGTCCCGCTCGTTCTGCGCCCGTGCCAGCGCCAGTTGCGCCTGTGCCGCTTTACGAGCCTGCACCGACTGGTCCAGCTCCTGGCGCGAGACATATTCCTGCGCAAACAGTCCTTGTGCCCTGGCCTGATTGGCATTCGCCAGTTCGACCGAGGCCAGGGCGTTCTGCACATTGGCATCGCTCTGTTTGACCTGGGCATTCAGCAACGCGGGGTCCAGTTCCAGCAGCACTTGGCCTTTTTCGACCTTGTCATTGAAATCGACATAAAGTTTTTTCACCGCGCCCGAAACCTGGGTGCCCACGTTCACCAGCGTGACTGGATTCAGGGTGCCGTTGGCGGAAACGCTCTGCTTCAGCTCGCCCTGCTCCAGCGCCTGCAGCTTGTAGCGCTGCTCCGGGCTCACGCTCTTGTACTGGCGCCAGCCAAAGACGCCAGCGGCGATCAGCGCGCAGACAAGCAGAAACAGGACAAAGGGATTTTTCAGGAAACGCTTCATCATCAAAACCTTAATTCGAAACCACGGAGTTCACGGAGAAGGGCAATTTACATTTTTTTATTACCTCACCCAACGGGTAAATGCCAAGAAATGCACAATTCATTGTTTTTACTCCGTGTTCTCCGTGAACTCCGTGGTTGAATGAGTTTTTCAAATTCATGGTTTTTTATGCTCCTCACTAGTGGCAACGCCAGGCAGGGTCTGCAACAGGCCGTAATCAAGGTTGCCCATGGACTGGGCCAGGGTGGCGCGGGAAACATTCCAGTTGAGCGCTGCCTGCACCCGCTGCTGGCGGGCGCTGGCCAGCGCGCTCTGGGCATTGAGGACATCGAGGATGCTGCCCACGCCGGCCTTGTAGCGGCCCAGCGCCACCTGTTCCGACTGGGTGGCGCTGTTCAGCAGATCGCTGCTGGTGCGCAGCGCCTGGGTGGCGGTATGCAGGCTGTGGTAGGCGTTCCACACATCCAGCGCCACCTGCAGGCGGATGCGATCGCGCTGGGCACCCCTGGCATCGGCCTGGGCCTCGGCGGCGCGCACGCGGTAAGCCGGTGCAAAGCCTGAGAAAAATGGAATGGTCAGCGTAACGCCGACCGATGAGCCATGCGATGTGGCACTGCCATCCGTGTTCGACAGATCGCTCCTGGCTGCGAGGGAAATGCTGGGCCGCCCTGCGGCGCGAACCGCATTCAGGTTTGCCGCGGCGGCACGGACCTGGGCCTCGGCAGCCAGCAGATCAGGACGGCGGCGGCGCGCCTCTTCAACCAGCGCATTCACGTCACGCTCGAACGCATCTCCCGGCGTGACCTCTGCCGCGGGCACCAGGCTCGGGGGGCGATGGGCATCCTGGCCAATGACGTTTGCCAGCGCGCCCTGGGCGCTCTTCTGACTGCCTTCTGCGGTAATCCGGTTGAGCGTCGCCTGCGACCAGGCAGTCTGCGCCTGGAGCTTGTCGGCAGGGGTGGCGGCTCCGGCCTTGTAGCGTGCCTCGGCGGCGCTGAAGCTTTCCTTGCTGGCGCGCTCGGATTCCTGTGCCGCAAAGAGCGCCGATACGTTTGCCTGCGCCTGATAGAAAGCCTGCACCGCCGCGAGAAACACCGCCTGTACCGTGCTGTCCTGCGTGGCAGACGCGGCAGCCAGCAACTGGCGGGCATTCTCCAGCGCCGCCTCGCGTGCGCCGAAGTCGTACAGCAGGTAGGACAGAGTCAGTCCGGTGCCATTCTGATCGTAAGGCGAGCGGCTCCCATCCGTATCGGTCCAGTTGCGGCTGGCGGAAACACTGCCGGACAGGCCGGGCAGATATGCCGCCCGGGCCACCCCCACCTGGGCCGCCTGGGCGCGGGCATTGGCCCACACCTCGCGGGTTTGCGGGTTGTTGCACAGCGCAAGGTCCACCACCTCCAAGAGCGCCAGCGGCGCGGCGGACTGCGGCGCGGTACAGGGCATGACGCCCTCTGCGGCGGGGCCATACAGGACCGGCCTGGGCGGAACCAGCGCATCCGTGTCGAAGGGATCGCCAACTCCGGCGGCCAGGGCGTTGCCCGCCAGCAGAAAAACCCCCGGCAATATGCGTATAAAACCGTATTTCATAAGATTGGAAATGGTCGAGAGGCTGATTGGATGGTGTTTTGCATGGTTAGTTCAACTTCCGATTATCCCGGATTGTCCATTGGAATGCTTGTGCATGCAGGAGAGGCGCCCTCGCCGCGATTTGCGATCGCATTCGCAGCAATGTTTTGACTCTAATGGATTATCCCGGATTATAGGCAGGTCTGAAGTTTGTAGCCAACCCTGGCACATGCCCGATGCCGAAGCGCTCTCGCGGCTCTGTTTCAGGATGGTCTCCCAGCGCGCTAGATTCTACCCCGCACGAATTGCTCGAACTGTTCTGCCGGTAGCGCTTTGCTGAAATGATAGCCCTGCACTTCATTGCAACCTTTTTCGTGCAGGAACGCCAGTTGCCCTTCCGTCTCCACGCCTTCGGCAATGGTCATCATGCCCAGGCTGTTCGCAAGACTGATAATGGCGCCGACGATTGCCTTGTCATCCGGGTCTTCGGTGATGTCGCGCACGAAGGACTGGTCAATCTTGAGCTTGTAGATCTGGAAGCGCTTGAGGTAACTCAGCGAGGAATAGCCGGTGCCGAAATCGTCGATCGACATGCGGATGCCGCGCTCATGCAAGACATCCATCACCGCGATGGCCGCGAGCGGGTCATCCATGGCAACGCCTTCGGTCAACTCCAGTTCAAGATACTGCGGCGGCAGTTGTGTTTCGTCGAGAATCCGTGCCACCAGATCGGGCAGGCTGAGATGACGGAATTGCACCGCTGAAAGATTGACCGCCATCGTCATCGGCGCGAGACCATTGTCGATCCAGGTCTTTAGCTGGTTAAGCGCGCTGCGCATCACCCACTCCCCGATCTGCAGAATCTGGCCGCTGTCCTCCGCAATCGGGATGAATTCAGTTGGAGAAATCAGGCCCAGTTCAGGATGCTGCCAGCGCAACAAGGCTTCCGCACCGATGATGCGCCAGTCCTGCAACGACACCTGGGGTTGATAGTGCAATTGCAACTGACCACGTTCCAGCGCGTGGCGCAATGCATTTTCCAGTTGCAGGGTGCGTGCTGAACGCGCCTGCATTTCCGGGGTAAAGAAGCGGTAACTGTTGCGGCCATCGCGCTTGGCGCGGTACATCGCAACATCGGCACGCTGGGAGAGCAGATCGAAATTATCGCCATCGCCGGGATAAATGGTGATGCCGATGGATGGCGTGATGAACAGTTCATGCTGTTCGATCTGGCAAGGCTGGGCGACCACCTCCAGCAATTTACCGGCCACATGCGCGGCGCCGCTGGCATCGGTATCCGGCAGCACCAGGATGAACTCGTCCCCGCCCAGGCGCGAGACCGTGTCTTCCTCGCGCACCACGGATTTCAGGCGTCTCCCCACCTCCACCAGCAATTCGTCGCCGACGCGGTGACCGAGCGTATCGTTCACGTTCTTGAAGTGATCGAGATCGAGAAACAGCAGGGCCAGGTGTCCATGATTGCGCTGGGCCATGCTGAGGTCGTGATGCATGCGATCGCTGAGCAATGCCCGGTTCGGCAATCCGGTGAGCACATCGAAATGCGCCAATTTCTGGATCCGTTCCTCCGTCGCCTTGTGCTCGGTAATGTCGCTGAAAATGCCGATATAGTGGGTTGGATTACCTTGTGCATCGAGTGCCCTGCTGATCGAAAGCCGCTTGGGGTAAATACGCCCATCCTTGCGGCGATCCCACACCTCGCCCTGCCAATATCCATGCGAACCGAGGGTTGCCCACATGGTGCGGAAAAATTCTGGCGCATGGAGCCCCGAGGCCAGTATGCGCGGATTCTGTCCCAGAACCTCGGCCTCGCTGTAACCGGTGATGACGGTAAACGCATGGTTGACCAGAATGATGTTGTGGGCGGCATCGGTAATAATGAAAGCTTCGTTGCTTTGCTCGAACACCTCGGCGGCGAGCCTGATTTGCATCTCGGCCCGCTTGCGCCCGGTAATTTCATGAATGGTGGCAGCAATGAACCAGCCGCCGGCAAGTTCGCACTTGGCCAGCGTGAGTTCCAGAGGGAACTCGCTCTGGTCCTTGCGAAGCCCTTCCAGTTCGAGCGTCTGGCCGAGCACTTGCGGGTCTCCACCAGACAGCACCCGGTTCATACCCGCGAGATGCCGCTCCCGGTAGCGAAGCGGCATCAGTATCGTCAGCGGCTGGCCGCTGGCCTCGGCCTCGGTATAGCCGAAGATGACTTCCGCGCCCCGGTTCCAGTCCACGATATTCCCCGCGCTATCCGCAGTGACAATCGCATCGCTGGTGGACTGGGTCACCGCGCGGTAACGCGCCTCGCTTTCGCGCAGCGCCCCGGTGGCCTGCCTGCGCTCATTCTCGCGCATGAAGTTTTCCAGTGCAAAGTTGATATCCAGCGCCATTTCGACCAGCAGGGCACGTATGGATTCATCGAATGCATTTGCCTCCCCGCTATACAGGTTGAAGCTGCCGATGACCTCACCGTTACGCAGCAGCGGCAACGAAGCCGAGGCACCCCAGCCTGAGCGCGCACCTCGTTCGCGCCACGATACAGTGCTGGGATCAATGGCAAAATCCTGGCACCAGAAAGGCCGGTTCTCGCGCATGGCGATACTGGTCGGGCCGTGCCCGGATGGAACAGCAGGATCCAGCAAAATCTCGATGCCATCCAGATATCCCATGTCATCGCCGTAGCTGGCAACCGCTCTGACTTGCCGGCCATCCTCGTCCAGCATGCCGATCCACGCCATTTTGATACCGCCGTACCGTACCGTGACGCGACAAATTTGCGGGAACAGCTCCTGCTCACTGGTGCAGCGTAAAATCGCCTGGTTGCACTGACTCAATGCGGCATAGATCTGGCTCAAATGCTTGATTTTTGCCGCGTCCGCCTTGCGCTCGCGATCCAGCTCCCTCAGCCTGATCTGCGTTTCAGACAGCCAGCCCAGCACGCTGTTCTCCGAACCCCTGGCAACCGGGATGGCGGCAGAAAGATCTCCCCTGCCAATTCTGGCTATCTGCTTCTGGACATCGCCGGCACCACCACCCAGCGTTGCGCGCAATACCGAATAATTCCGCCACAGCGCGAGCACCAGGGCCAGCCCCAGCGTAATAAACAGGAGCTGCAGATTCGCGGCGTGGAGCTCGGCGGCATGGACGGCATCGAGCGTGCGCTTGTCCAGCAACACATGGAAATCATGGATGGGCAGCATGATCGCGGCCCTGGCCTGATGATATTTGGCGTCATGCAGCATCATGAGTGCACGGGCCCGGTTTGCCTCGGCTTCGGGCCCTGTGGATTCCGCCAGCCTCATGGCCTCGAATGCCGTCGCGGCCAGCGCGTCGGAATCGGCCTTGGCTTCCGCCAGTTTGTCGAATTCTTCCCGGGTAAACCCGGCCTGGCGCATCAGGTCCAGCAACGCAACGGGCCGCCCGTTTCCGGCGCGTGGGAGCTTGCCGTCAGCCAGGACAAGATCCCAGTAGACATTTTCGTACTTTTCCGGCCGCGCTTTCTTTCCGTCGCGAATGTCCAGGATGTCCTGATAGTAGTTTTTGTAGACGGGATTGCCGGTCACCACATAGGTCCGGGCCATCCGCGTCAGATCATCCGAAGACTGGCGCAAGGTGTCGGCCAGCAAATAGGATTGATGCCGCACTTCATGGGCGCGGTCGATCTGCTTTTCCGACCAGGCGTAAACCGCAAATGCGATGGAAAGAAGGACGAACAGAACCAGCGTCAGCCAGACGCTGCCAGAGAATTTGGAAATCCTGTGTATTGAGGTCATCTTAAGCAAAGATTGATTTCACCATGCTGATGCCAATGCTGATAAAAATCATTCTCGCGCAAGAACCGCGATAACTGCAAGCCCCACGCAGCTTGTCACGGCACCTGCAACCCGTAATTTCCTCCATGAAACCGCTCACCTCCCTGCAACCATGGCCTCATGGAGGTGGCGTCCGCGATTGAAAGCGGACTACTTCAGCCGCCGCACAATCTCTGGAATCAACTGGGCCCGGATCTCGTCCCGCACCCTGACAAAGCTTTCCAGCGGCTCGCCGTGCGGGTCGTGGAACGGCATGTGAATGGCGGGAATCGGCCTGGGGAAAATCGGGCAGGATTCCCTGGCGTTGTCGCACACCGTCACCACCAGGTCGATATTCTCGTTCATCACCGCGTCCACATCCTTGGGGTACAGCCCTTCGGTGGCCATGCCGCCCTCTTTCAGCGCCGCGATGGCGCCATCCGCCACCTTGGGCTGGGGGCGGGTGCCGGCCGACAGCGCACGAATTTCAGGACCGAGATCATGGTTGACCAGAACTTCGGCCATCTGGCTGCGGCAGGAGTTGCCGGTACACAGGATCAATACGGTTTTGACCATCTTGCCTATTCCTTGCCGCAACAGCCGCAGCAGGATTCCTTGCTGCCCAGCCATTCTTCGATCTTGGCCTTGCCCGGCACGCCGCCCGCATGCACCACCTTGCCGTCGATCACCACGCCGGGGGTGGACATCACGCCAAAACCCAGAATCGCGGCCATGTCCTCGACCTTTTCCAGCTGAATTTCCACGCCCTTGAGCCTGGCGGTTTCCTCGATCAGCTTCATGGTCGCGGTGCAGTTGGCGCAGCCTGTGCCCAATACCTTGATGTTCTTCATTTTCCAGCTCCTTGTTAAAAATTGTTTTACGGTTTGACCGCCACTATATTGGCGGAAACCACGAATTCCTCGATTTTGCTTCCCGGCGCCCAGTCGCGGATAAATGCGCGGCTCTCGTCCTTCGGCGTGATACGCACCTGATCGAAACCGGCACTCTGCATCATCGCCTCCAGTTCCCCGATCAGCGACGCCCCCGCCATGCAACCGGTATACAGCGCCAGATCGCGCCTTGCCTCCTCGGGCAATTCCGCCGTCGCGACTATATCTGAAATTGCCAGCCGTCCGCCGCTTTTCAGCACCCGGAAAGCATCGCGGAACACCTGTGCCTTGTCGGGGGAAAGGTTGATGACACAGTTGGAAATGATCGCATCCACCGTGGCGTTGGCCACCGGCAAATGCTCGATCTCGCCGAGGCGAAATCCGGTGTTGGCATAGCCGCCCTTGGCCGCGTTGGCGCGCGCCTTGCTCACCATGTCCGGCGTCATGTCCACGCCGATGACCTGGCCGCTATCGCCCACCTGACGCGCCGCGAGGAAACAGTCGAAACCCGCCCCGCTGCCCAGGTCCAGCACGGTTTCGCCGGGTTTCAGCGCGGCGATGGCCTGGGGATTGCCGCAGCCAAGACCCAGATTGGCGCCTTCCGGCACGGCACCCACTTCGCTTTCACTGTAGCCGATGCCGCGCGACAGGATGTCGGCGCCCGGCAATCCGGTCGGGGTGCAGCACGCCGGGCCACAGCCGCAGGCGGCGTCGGAGCGGGCCACCGCGCCGTAGTTTTCGCGCACTGCCTGGCGGATTTCATCATGTTTTACGCTTTGCATTTCAGTTTCCCTTCAAACAACAAACAGTTACCACGGAGCACACGGAGCGCACGGAGAAAACCCGTCTTTCCTCCGTGCTCTCCGTGTGCTCCGTGGTTCAATGGATTTTTCCAAATTCAGCAGCACGACTGGCCGGATTTCGTTGGCGTACAGCAGGCACCTTGTGCGATGCCGATGGCGGACAAGCTGGCATTGGCGGCTTCCTTGCGGCATGCCTCGTCGAAACTGGCATCCAGCGCCTGTGCCGCCTCGTCACGGATATGGCGCGCGATTTCGACCACCGCGTCGATCTGTGCCTGCGCCACGCCATACTGTTTCAGCTTGTCCACCTGGCACAGGCCCTGTTTGGGATGATTGGTGGCAATGTTGGCCGCCAGGGACACCAGCGCCACGATGGAAGGATGCAAATCGGTATTCATATGAAACCTCTCAATTGGTTGAACAACAAGCCAACGATAACGAATGCCGTGGCCAGATAAGTGGAATACAGCGCCAGCAGGGGCACTTTGACGACTTTTCTCAGAATGATCATTTCTGGCAGCGACAGCGCGGTGACCGCCATCATGAAGGCCAGCACCGTGCCGATTGGCACGCCCTTGCCGAGCAGCACTTCGGCAATGGGGATGATGCCGACCGCGTCGGAATACAGCGGCACGCCGATCAGCACGGCGCCGACAACCGAAAGCAGCCCGCCATCGCCCGCCACGCTGGCAACCAGCTCGGCTGGAACATAACCGTGGATGAAGGAGCCCACCCCCACGCCGATGAAAATGAACTTCCAGATACGCCCAACGATTTCCTTCACCTGAGAGACGGCGTACTCGTGACGGGCACGCAGGGACTTGTCCTCTTCCACCTCTGCCACCTGCCCCATGTGAATTTTCCACACATAGTCCTCAACCCAGCGCTCCGGCTTGAAGCGCTCCAGCACGAAGCCGCCAATCAAAGCGACGCTGAGCCCGGTCAGCACGTACAGCACGGTGAATTTCCAGCCGATTACCGAAGCCAGCACCACCACCGCCACTTCGTTGATCATCGGGCTGGCGATGAGGAAGGACAGCGTGACGCCGAGCGGGATGCCCGCCTCGACAAAGCCGATGAAGAGCGGAATGGAGGAGCAGGAACAGAACGGCGTAACCGCCCCCAGGCCCACCGCCATGAAACGGCTTTGCAAATTACCGCGATGGCGGATGAATTCGCGCACCTTCTCCGGCTTGAGCAGCGCACGCAGCAGGCCCATGAGATAGATCACCAAAGTCAGCAGCACCAGGATCTTGGTCACATCCATCACGAAAAAATGGGCGGCAGCGCCGAAGGGCGTGCCTTGCAGCCCGGCGAGGTCATAGATCAGCCAGGAGGCAAGGGCGTCAAACATGCTGTTTCGCTCCTGCCTCGTACCAGGCCTTGCTGCCATTCACGATGCGCACCACCGACAGCATCACCGGCACCTCGATCAGCACCCCCACCACCGTCGCCAGCGCCGCGCCGGATTCAAAGCCGTAGAGCGAAATCGCCGCCGCCACCGCCAGCTCGAAGAAATTGCTGGCGCCGATCAGTGCCGAAGGCCCGGCCACACTGTGCACCTCACCAACGGTCCGGTTGAGCCAGTAGGCGAGCATGGAATTGAAATACACCTGGATCAGGATAGGCACGGCCAGCAGCAGGATAATTAGCGGTTGTTCGAGAATAGCCTTACCCTGGAAGGCGAACAGCAGCACCAGGGTGGCGAGCAGGGCGGAAATGCCGGCCGGGTGCAGACGGGCCAGCACGGCATCCAGTACACCCTTGCTCAGCAGCACCCGGCGCAGGAGTTGGGCAATGACGAGCGGAATGACGATATACATCACCACCGACAGGAACAGGGTGTCCCACGGCACCGTGATGGACGCGACGCCCAGCAGCAGGCCGACCAGCGGCGCGAAGGCGAACACCATGATGGCGTCGTTGAGCGCCACCTGGGAGAGGGTAAACAGCGGATCGCCCCTGGACAGGTTGCTCCACACGAACACCATGGCGGTACAGGGTGCCGCGGCAAGCAGGATCAGGCCAGCGATGTAACTATCGATCTGCTCAGCGGGTAAATACGGTGCAAATGCGATGCGGATGAACAGCCAGGCCAGCAGCGCCATGGAAAACGGTTTCACCCCCCAGTTGATGAACAGGGTGACGCCGATGCCGCGCCAGTGCTTCTTGACCTGGCCCAGCGCCGAGAAGTCGATCTTCATCAGCATGGGGATAATCATCAGCCAGATCAGCAGGCCCACCGGCAGGTTGACCTGGGCCACTTCCAGCTTGCCGAGAAACTGCACCGGCGCGGGGAGAAGCTGGCCCAGCGCGATACCGGCCACGATGGAGAGAAACACCCACACCGTCAGCCAGCGCTCGAAAAACCCCAGCTCCGCGCCAGCGGCTTTCCTGGCGGTGATTTCACACTGCGCGCTCATGCGATCACTCCCCTTTCTCGCGCAGCAGTCCGATGTCGTCGAGCTGGCGCTTGAGGGACAGTTTGTCCAGCTTTTCCACCGGCAGGCTGATGAACAGCGAGATGCGGCGGTTGAGCTGGGTGAAAGCCGTGACAAAAGCCTTGCGCTTGTCCGCGTCGCTGCCCTTTGCTGCAGCGGGATCGTCAATGCCCCAGTGAGCGGTCATGGGCTGGCCGGGCCAGACTGGGCAGACTTCGCCGGCGGCGTTATCACACACGGTAAAGACAAAATCGAATTGCGGCGCGCCCGGCACGGAGAATTCGTCCCAGGATTTGCTGCGCAGATCCTCGACCGGCAATTTGTTCTTCTGCAGCAAATCGATGGCGAAAGGATTGACTGCTCCCGCCGGATGGCTGCCCGCGCTCCAGGCATGGAACTGCCCCTTGCCGAGATGGTTGAGCAATGCCTCGCCCAGAATCGAGCGCGCCGAATTGCCGGTACAAAGAAATAGCACGTTGAAAGTTTTTTTGCTCATGATCATCTATCCTCAAATCACATCAGGGTTAGGGCTCGTAGGGGCGGTTTTAACCGCCATGGGCGAATGAATTCGCCCCTACAAATGCCGTTTTGGACATATCCAGTTATCAAGCTTAATTATTCGCCATTTCGTATATCCCCCAAATCGGATATGAAAAGTCAAAAAAATCAGGCGGCGCAACGCACCGGACGAATTGCCGCATTCGCCAGACGTTCAGCGTCCTCGCGATACGGAACGCCATTGCTCACCCCTTCCACCATCAAGCCCAGCATGCGATAAGCCCAGGCGGGAAGTTGCGGGTCGAGGCGGTAAAATACCCAGGTGCCCTCGCGCCTTTGCGCCAGCACGCCCGCCTCACGCAACACCGCCAGGTGACGTGAGACCTTGGGCTGAGCCACATCCAGCGCCTGGAACAGTTCGCATACGCACAATTCCTCGTGCTTCAGAATCAGCAGCAGGAGACGGCGGCGGGTTTCGTCGGAAAGGGTTTCGAAGAAGGATTGTTCATTCATGGGGCGAGACAATATTCGCTATGACGCATATTGTCAAGCAGGAATCCGCCTCGGAGCGAGGAGCGGGGTAAAGCAAAGGGTTAATGATTTGCGCGCTTCACAATACGGTTTCATGCAAAAGGGGGCGCGCCAGCAAGCTGAATGCCCCGCTTGACCAGCCCCCACCCGGATCAATGCCAGCCGGGGTGATCGAAATAGATGCCGTAATTCTCCAGCGCATGGGAAATTTTTTCCGCACCCTGCTGTGCCTTGCCCATGTCCTGCCCTGCAAGCGCATCCGCGCCGGCAATGATGTCCGCCAGCACCAGATGGAACACGGCATCGGCATCGCTGTCCATCTTGCAGTTCTGCACCATGAAGGCGATCTGCTCATTCACCTTTTGCGACAGGGTATGCGCCTGTTCCAGCTTAAACGCGCCGCTGCGCAGCTCCGCCACCTTTTCGCGCATGGCGTGCCGGATGCCGTCCATTCCCTGGCGCAGATGCGCATCAGTGGGCCACTTTGCGCCCTGTTTAAGCTCAAGCTTTCCAGGCGCTCCCGCATCGTGGGAATGCTCGTGGTCGTGCGCCCCCGCCAAACCCGGTGCGCTGCTCACAAGCAGCGCCAGCACCATTCTGATCAGACCTTGCCTGCAAAACATAATTAATCCTCCTATTAAAGTCAAAAAATAGGGATTATCCATATTTACAGTAAACTGTTCCAATGCAAAAGTTCAGAAATTTCCCATGAATCCTGACCGGCGCAATATTCTGCGCGCCCTGTCCGCAGCGGCGCTGCTGCCCATGCTCAACGCCTGTGGAGCACGGCAATCCAAGCAACTGATTATCGCCAGCCATGTCTGGCCGGGCTACGAACTCATGTTTCTGGCCAAGCGCGAGGGATGGCTCCCGGCCGAATCGCTTGATCTGCTGGAAACGGCTTCGGCAACCGGCTCTCTTGCCGCGCTGGCTGAAGGCAAGGCCGATGGCGCCGCACTGACGCTGGATGAAGTGTTGCGTGCCCGAGCCAACGGCATCCGGCTGACCATCATTCTGGTATTCGACATTTCCGCCGGCGCGGATGTCGTCCTTGCCCGCCATGGCATTCACACCCTGGCAGATCTGGCTGGAAAACGCATCGGCGTGGAAAAAACCGCGCTCGGAGCGCTGGTGCTGCACAAATTGCTGGGCTCCGCCAAGCTGCCCGCATCGGCCGTATCGGCGATCCCGATAAGGCCTGACGGCCACATGGAAGCCTGGCGGCGCGGGCAGGTTGATGCCCTCATCACCTATGAGCCCATCGCCACCCGACTAAGGGCGGAAGACGCAAAAACCATCTACGACAGCCGGGACATGCCCGACACCATTTTCGACGTCCTTGCCGTCAGGCCGGAGGCCGCCTCGCGACATCAGGAAACCCTGAAAATGCTGGTGGCCGGGCATTTCCGCGCGCTGCGCCATTTTCGCAGCAACCCGCAGGATGCGGCATTCCGGCTGGCCGGGCACCTGCAACTGGATGCCCGTGAAGTGCTGGATGCCTACCGCGGCCTGCAGTTGCCCGACATCCGCGCCAATCGCAGCCTCATGGACACAAATCCGGGGCGGCTGCTCTCGGCAGCGCGCGAATTGTCCCAGATCATGGCCAGAGAAAAACTGCTGCCGCGGCAGGACGATTTCACCGATCTCGTGCGCGCCGATTTCCTTCCTGATGAAAGCTGAAGATGCCGGCCCGACTTCCGCTTAAACTTGTTTTACTGCCGCTGCTGCTCATGATGCTGACAACGGTGCGCTGCGCCCTTGCAGATCATGTGCTGACGGTCGGAATCCTGTCACTCAGGCCACTCGCCGAGTCACAGGCACGCTGGGAGCCGCTGAGCGACTATCTGAGCGAGGCACTGCCGGGACACCGGGTGCAGGTACAAGCATTCGATTATCCCGATCTGGAAGAAGCCTTGCATCACCACAAGCTCGACTTCATCCTTACCCATCCCACCCACTATCGTCTGGTCCGCGAGCGCAATGCGCTTTCCGGCGCCCTGGCGACCCTGACGGAAACCGCTGATGGAAAGCCGGTGGAGGCCATCGGCGGTGTCATTTTCAGCCGGGCCGAACGCAATGACCTGAACACATTGCACGACCTGAAAAAACGCACCATTGCGACTTGCTCCCGCAACTGCATGGAAGGTTTCCAGTTGCCTGTCGAAATGTTCATCGATGCCGGCCTGCCGCCTCCCGATGAAACGCAACTGCTTTTCCTGGGGCTACCCCATGACAAGGTTGTGGAAGCCGTCCTTTCCGGCAAGACTGACGCCGGCTTCGCGCGCGCTGGCGTGCTCGAAGCCATGGCCGGGGAGGGCCGGCTGGACATGCGCCAGCTCAGGATCATTAATCGCCAGGATCTGCCAGGATTCCCCTATGCGGTTTCTACCCGTCTCTATCCGCAGTGGCCGCTGGCGGCTCTACCACAGGTGGATGAAGCCAGCGCGCGCCGGATTGCCGCGGCGCTGCTGCGCATTGAGGAAGACACGCCGCTTGCCAGAGCACTGGACATCCATGGTTTCACCGTCCCGGCCAGTTATGCCTCAGTAGAGGATCTGGCACGCAAACTGCGTTTGCCGCCCTATGACACGCCGCCCGAGATCACCCTGGCCGACATCTGGAAGCGCTATCGCGCACAGGTCATCCTGCTGATCCTGGCCGTAACCATCATTTTGTCCCTGGCCGCTGGCTTGTGGCTATCACGACGCAAGCTGGCCGCAGCAAAAAAGATCAGCCAGGAGCAGGCCAATGCCCTGAAGTACTCTAATACCCAGCTTCGCACCCTGATCGAGACCATTCCCGACCTGATCTGGCTCAAGGATCCTGGCGGTGTTTTCCTGGCCTGCAACCCGCGCTTCGAGCGCCTTTTCAATGCGCCTGAATCACAGATCGTGGGCAAGACCGACTATGATTTCGTGCCTCGAGAACTTGCCGACTTTTTTCAACAGAAAGACCAGGAAGCCATCGCTGCTGGCAAACCAAGCATCAACGAGGAGTGGGTCACCTTTGCCGATGATGGGCAACGTGGGTTGCTCGAGACGATCAAAACCCCCATGCGTGACAGCGAGGGCCGGCTCATCGGCGTGCTGGGCATCGCCCGCGACATCACCGAACGCCGTGCCAATGAGGAGAAGCTGCGTTTCCTGGCCCGCGTGGTGGACAGCGCAGCAGAGGCTTTCATGGTCACTGACACCCTTGGAAACATTGTGGCGATCAACCCCGCCTTCACTGCGATCACTGGTTACAGCGAGGCAGAAGTAGTCGGCAAAACACCGGCCATGTTCAAATCCGGCCGGCAGGACCCCGCCTTCTACCAGCAGATGTGGTCAAGCATACTGGCCACCGGCTACTGGGAAGGCGAGATATGGGACCGGCGCAAGGACGGGATGATTTACCCCAAGTGGCTCACCATCACCACGGTCAGGGATACATCGAATCAGCCCACCCATTATGTTGCGGCCTTCACGGACATCACCGAACGCAAGGCCGCGGAGGAACGCATCCATCATCTCGCCTTCTACGACCCCCTCACCAGACTGCCCAATCGCCGCCTGCTCATGGACCGGGCCGAGCATGCCCTCGCTTCCAGCACCCGCACCGGCGAGTATGGCGCGCTGATTTTTCTTGACCTCGATCATTTCAAGACCCTCAACGATACCCAGGGGCATGCCGTCGGCGACCAGCTCCTCATCGAAGTAGGAAAACGCCTCAGCGCAAGCATGCGCGAAGTGGATACCGTGTCGCGCCTGGGCGGAGACGAGTTTGTCCTGCTGCTCGAAGATCTCGGCCAGGAGGAAGAACCCGCTGCCGCACTGGCAGAGTCCCTTGCGGAAAAAATCCGCTCCCACCTTGCTCAACCCTTCCATCTTGAAGGGCTGAGCAAGGGATACCAAACTTCGTCGAGCATCGGCCTGACCCTGTTCCGCGATCAGGAAAGCTCGCTCGATGCCCTGTTCAAGCAGGCGGACCTGGCGCTCTACCAAGCCAAGGATGCCGGACGCAACACCCTGCGTTTTTTCAACCCCGCCATGCAGGCAAACCTGGAAGCGCGCACCGCCATGGAAAGCGCTTTGCGCAAGGGTCTGGAGCTACGCGAATTCCAGCTCTACTACCAGCCTCTGGTCGACCCGGCAGGAACATGCCTCGGAGCAGAAGCCCTGCTGCGCTGGCTGCCGCCCGGCAGGGAACCCGTTTCTCCCGCACAGTTCATCCCGCTGGCAGAAGAAACCGGGTTCATCCTTCCCCTCGGGAACTGGGTTCTGAACACTGCCTGCGCTCAGCTCAAGATCTGGGAAGAACATGCGGCCACACAGCATCTGACCCTGTCAGTCAACATCAGCGCCCGCCAGTTCCTGCAACCCGACTTCGTGTCAGAGGTGGAGCAAGCGCTTGCCCAAAGCGGGGCAAATCCGGCGCGCCTGAAACTGGAACTCACCGAGAGCGTGGTGTTGCATAATGTGGCAGAGACTATCGAACGGATGAGCAGCATCAAGGCACTGGGCATTCGCCTCTCGCTCGATGATTTTGGTACCGGCTATTCTTCCCTCTCCTACCTCAAGAGGCTACCGGTGGAGGAGGTCAAGATCGACCGCTCCTTTGTCACGGACATCATGCATGACCCGGACGATGCCGCCATCGTCCGCGCCATTCTGGCCTTGAGCCAGTCCCTCAGTCTTTCCGTGGTTGCAGAGGGCGTGGAAACCGACCAGCAGCTGGCCTTTCTCACCCAGTATGGCTGCAAGATATTCCAGGGCTACCTGTTCAGCCGCCCCATACCTGAAGATGAATTCAAGCGGTATCTGGGCATATCGGCAGCATGATTTTTTTGCACTTCATTAAACCTAAAAAAAGCAGCTAACCACGGAGTTCACGGAGCACACGGAGCAAGAACCATAGATTGCATGAGATTTGGCATTCACCCCTTGGGTAAGGCCATAAATTTTTCGCAAACAGCCTTTCTCCGTGCTCTCCGTGCCCTCCGTGGTTGTAGAACTGAGGTTTTCAGGGCAAATCAGGCCTGAGATAGCCCCTGGATCAGCGCCAGCGCTCTTTTGCCTGCTCGTCGCTTTCACGCGCATCCACCCAGCGGGCGCCGGATGGCGTTTGCTCGCGCTTCCAGAACGGCGCCTCGGTCTTGAGGTAATCCATGATGAATTCGCAGGCGGCGAATGCCTCGCCGCGATGCGCGCCGCTCACGGCCACCAGGACGATCTGGTCGGTGGGCTTGAGATCGCCAACGCGGTGAATCACCAGGGCATCGAAGATGTCCCAGCGCGTTCTGGCCTGTTCGACGATGCGCTCCAGCGCCTTTTCCGTCATGCCCGGATAATGCTCCAGGCTCATGCCGGCCACCGCGTCGCCCTCGTTGATGTCGCGCACCAGGCCGAGAAAGCTGGCAATGGCGCCGATTTTCGGATTGCCCTGACGCAGCGCGAGCAGTTCCGCGCCGAGGTCGAAGTCTTCCTGCTGCACCCGGATAGCCATTTCGTCAGCCCCCGGTGACCGGCGGAAAAATGGCGATTTCGTCGCCATCCCGGATCACGCTTGCGCCATCGGCCATGTCCTGGTTCACCGCAATGCGGAACGCCCGCCCCGCGGCCAGTTCAGCCTCCCAGGCACCACCGCGCGTGCGCAGCCAGGCCGTCAGGCTGGCGACATCCCGCACCTCCGGCGGCAAATCGATCTGCTCGGATGACACGCCCAGCGCTTCGCGCAGACGGGCAAAATAAAGTAGTGTAACCATGGCTAACCCAGCAATTCGCTAAAGGGAGTGAACTTGATCAAGTCGCCGCGCGCCACGGTGGTGCCCTCGTGGATTTCCGCCAGCCCCTCGCCCCATACCGCCGAGGTCAGCACACCGGAACCCTGGTTGGGGTAAATGGCGATGCCCGGCGCGCCGTCCGCCTGCGGTTCCAGGCGGGCGCGAACGAATTCGCGGCGCGGACCGGGCTTGCTCCAGTCAAAGGCCGCGGGCAACTGGTAGCTGCGCGGCGTTGTTTTTTCCACGCCCTGGCAGCGCAGGATGTAGGGGCGCACGAACAGGCAGAAGGTCGCGAAAGCCGAAACCGGGTTGCCCGGCAGGCCGATGAAGGGCGTGCCCTGAACCGTGCCATGGGCAATGGGTTTGCCTGGTTTCATTGCCACTTTCCACATGTCGAGACTGCCCAGGCTTTCCACCGCCGCCTTGACGTGGTCTTCTTCCCCCACCGACACGCCGCCGCTGGTCACGATCAGGTCCGCTTCGTGCCAGGCCTGTTTGAGCACCTCCACCGTGGCCGCCAGACTGTCAGGCACGATGCCGTAATCCGCCACGCGGCAGCCCATGCCTTCGAGCAGGCCGAGCAGAGTGTAGCGGTTGGAGTTGTAGATTTCGCCTTCTTCCAGCGGCTCGCCCGGCATGACGATCTCGTCGCCGGTGAAGAACAGCGCCACGCGCAGCTTGCGGTAAACCAGCACATCGGCCAGCCCGATCGAGGCAATCAGCCCCATCTCCTGCGGGCGAATCCGGACTCCGGCAGGCAATACCTCGCTGCCGGCGGCAATATCCTCGCCGGCACGGCGGATATTCTCCCCCGGCCTGGGCATGATGCGGACGATTACCTCATCCCCATCCACCGTACAGTTCTCCTGCATCACCACGGCATCCGCGCCGGGCGGCACTGGCGCGCCAGTGAAGATGCGTGCCGCGCTACCCTGCTCCAGCGCATGCCCCACGCTACCAGCGGGAATGCGCTGGGAAACCCTGAGACGGGTTTCACCGGCCGGATTCAGACTGGCGCAGGCCATGGCATAACCGTCCATGGCGCTGTTGTCGAGCGGTGGCACAGTCACGCTGGAAACCAGCGGCTTTGCCAGCACCCGGCCCAGCGCGTGGGTGGTGTGAATGCGCTCCGTTTCGGCAATGGGGCGGGCATGGCTCAACAGCAATTCGAGCGCCTCGTCGGCACTCAGCATTTTCTTGATTTCACTCATTGTTCAATTCCAGATGGCGCAAAATAAAACCGGCAACTGCGGCCGGATCGTTGAGATCAAGTGACGGCAAAGGAGCCTCGACCGCCACATCGCTGGCAATCGCGATGATATGAGGGTCTTGTGGATACAGCAATGGCTTGCCGTTGGCCGGACGGTAAATTTCCAGCTTGGGAATGGCTTCCTGCTTGAAACCCTCGACCAGTGCCAGATCGCAGGGAGAAAGCCGCGCCAGGTGCTGAGCCAGCGTGGGTTCGGCCTCATCGCGCAGCTCATGGAGCAAGGCCCAGCGAGCAGACGAAGTCAGCAGCACCTCACTGGCGCCGGCGGCGCGATGGCGATGGGAGTCCTTGCCGGGCTGGTCGAGATCGACGTCGTGATGGGTCTGCTTGAGGGTGGAGACCCGGATGCCGCGCATGACCAGAAGCGGGATCAATTTTTCCAGCAGGGTGGTTTTGCCGCTGCCCGACCAGCCGGCAAGGCCGAATACTTTCATCGTAAAAACCTCGATTTAACCACGGAGTTCACGGAGAACACGGAGGAAAAAACGAATCACACATTATTGCCGCTCACCATGACAGGCAACGGCAGAAATGGTCACAGACTGCTTTTCTCCGTGCGCTCCGTGAACTCCGTGGTTATTCGTTTTTTCCGGATTCAAAACACCTCCCCTTCCCCCAGGTAGCGCCACTGTCCCGGCGGCAAATCGCCCAGCTTGACCTTGCCGATGCGCACGCGCTTGAGGCCGACCACTTTAAGCTCCACCAGCTCGCACATGCGGCGAATCTGGCGCTTTTTTCCTTCCTTGAGGATAAAGCGCAGCTGGTCGGCATTCTGCCAGCTCACCCGCGCCAGCTTGAGCGGCTTGCCATCCAGGCTGAGGCCGTAATTCAGCAGCTTCAGGCCGTTTTCATCGAGCTTGCCCTGCACCCGCACCAGGTATTCCTTCTCGATGCCGGAATCTTCGCCGATCAATTGCTTGGCGATACGGCCATCCTGGGTCAGCACCAGCAGCCCCTGCGAATCGATATCCAGCCGCCCCGCCGGCGCCAGGCCGAACAACTGCGAGGGGTCGAACTGCTGCGGCGAGGGGTCGTCCTTGAAGCGGCTGTCCCTGGTGATCAGGCTGGCAGCGGCCTTGTGGCCCTTTTCCGGCTGGGCGGAAACATAACCCACCGGCTTGTGCAACAGGATGGTGACACGGCTGGCCTGCTGGGTTTTGGCGCCATGGCCCAGTGTCACAGTCTGCGTTGGCAGCACCTTGGTGCCAAGCTCCGTGACCTTGACGCCATCAACGAACACCAGACCGCGCTCGATATAGGAATCGGCCTCTCGGCGCGAGCACAGCCCGAGCTGGGACATGAGCTTGGAAAGTCTGAGGGGTTCGGTCATATTATTTCTCTGTCACGCTGCTGTAACAAAAACTCAATAAATTGTTCGTCTTTCTGAGATAAAGGCGGCACAAATGGTTGAAGAGCATCAAGCCTACCTGGTTACCGGCCTGCAGTATGGCTACAAACCCGAAGTTCATGCCGTGGCGGTACTGACCCATTCCCACCAGCGCGCAATCGAACTGTTCCGCAAGCAGTTCAGCGGGTCGGAGATTTACTCCTGCACCAGTCTCGCCGAGGCGCGCGAAGTGGTCAAGATTCTCGAAGCCGCCAAGGAAGGACGCGAAATCAATAGCGAAACGCTGGCCGCGGTCATCAACGACCTCTGACCCGTTCGCGCAGTAGCAGCGCGGCCAGACCCGCCAGGAAAAACAGCGCGAACCACCCCAGCGCCCACGCTGGAATGGACAGCCCGAGCATGCTCCATTCCACCTTGGCGCACTCGCCGGAACCCTGAAAAACCATGGGCAATGCCTTGCTCAAGGGGAAAGCCTCAAGCATGTAATCCAGTCCCGGCCCGCATTCCGGCACTCTGTCCGGCGGCAAACTTTGCAGCCACAGATTGCGCCCGGCCACCGCTGCGCCGGCAAGCGAAAACAGGATCATCAGCAGGCCATAAAATTTCCTGGCCATGGCGCCCGGATTGTGCAGAAAGGCCAGCATCGCCGTCATGCCGATCGCAACAAACGCCACGCGCTGCAGGATACACAGCGGGCAGGTTCCAGCTTCAGTCCATGCTGGAGATAGAGGCCGATTCCAAGCAAGCCCAGGCAGCACACCAGGACGGCCAGGAACATGGCGCGAAAGGGAAGAATCATGCCTTGCTGCCCACGGGTAGCGCCGCGATTGGCGTCAGATGCCAGATATCCCAGTTGTACTCATGAATGGTGCGGTCACTGGAGAATTTTCCGCTGCTTGCGCTGTTGATGATGCTCATGCGCGTCCAGCGCTCCTGGTCGAGGTAGGCCTTGGCAGCACGTTTCTGCGCCTCGACATAGCTCCTGAAGTCCGCCAGGATCATCCAGTAATCGCCATGCCCGGTGAGCGAACGGATGATGCCGTCAAAAATGCCCGGCTCGGCGGCATTGAAATGATTGGCCGAAATCAGTTGGAGCACACGTTGCAAATCCTTGTCTGCTTCAATCAGTGCAAGCGGGTTGTAATCACGGCGGCGGGCTTCGACTTCGGCGGCGGTCATGCCGAAAAGGAAAAAATTATCCACCCCGGCCTCTTCGCGAATCTCGATATTGGCGCCGTCCAGCGTACCGATGGTCAGCGCGCCATTGATCATGAATTTCATGTTGCCGGTACCGGAGGCTTCTTTGCCGGCAGTCGAAATCTGCTCCGACAGGTCCGTGCCCGGAGAAATCACTTCCATCACCGTCACGCGGTAATCCGGCAAATAAGCGACTTTGAGCAGGCCATCACAAGCCGGATCGTCATTGACCACCTGCGCCACGCTGCAAGCCAGCTTGATGATGGTTTTGGCCATCGCATAACCCGGTGCCGCCTTGCCGCCGATCAGCACGCAGCGCGGCGTCCAGTTTGCCGTATCGCCGCGCTTGATGCGGTCGTAAAGATGAATCACATGCAGGATGTTGAGCAACTGGCGCTTGTATTCGTGAATGCGTTTGACCTGCACATCGAACAGGGCATCGACATCAAAATTCACACCACAATCGGCCTGCACCAGCGCTGCCAGGCGCACCTTGTTTGCCAGTTTCACTTCGCGCCAGCGAGCGCGAAAAGCAGGGTTGTCGGAAAACGGGATCAGTTTGCGCAACTGCTGCAGATCGGTCGCCCAGCCATCGCCTATGGTGTCGGTAATCAGCTGACTCAGGGCGGGATTGCTCGATGCCAGCCAGCGGCGCTGCGTGACGCCATTGGTCTTGTTGTTGAACTTGGCCGGCCAGAGTTCAAAGAAATCACGGAACAGATCCTGTTGCAGCAGCTCGGAGTGCAGCGCAGCCACGCCGTTGACCGAGAAACCGGCCACCACGGCCAGATAAGCCATGCGCACCTGGGCTTCATGTCCATCCTCGATGATGGACATGCGCGCCAAACGCTTGCTGTCACCCGGCCAGCGCAGGGACACCTCATTCAGGAAGCGCCGGTTGATTTCATAAATAATGTCCAGCAGGCGCGGCAGCAACGAGCGGAACAGGCGCACCGGCCATTTTTCCAGCGCTTCCGGCAGCAGGGTGTGATTGGTGTATGCCATGGTGCGGGAAGTGATGCTCCAGGCCTCATCCCAATCCATGCCATATTCATCCATCAGGAGGCGCATCAGTTCCGCCACGGAACAGGTGGGATGCGTATCGTTGAGCTGGAAGCAGTTCAACTCGGCAAACCGGCTGAAGTCCTCGCCGTGATCGCGCACCCAGCGATGCAGCACATCCTGCAGGCTGGCCGATGCCAGGAAATATTGCTGGCGCAGGCGCAATTCCTTGCCATTCTCGCTCGTATCATTGGGGTAGAGCACCATGGTGATGTGCTCGGCGGCATTCTTGGCCGCCACGGCTTCGGGATAGCTGCCGGCGTTGAACTCGCCCAGGTCGAATTCGTCCGTGGCTGCGGATTTCCACAGGCGCAGGGTATTCACGGTGCCATTCTGAAAACCCGGCACCGGAACGTCATAAGGCACGGCCAGCACGTCATGGGTATCCAGCCAGCGCACCCTCATCCGGTCGTCCTGGTCCTGGTAATAATCACAGTGCCCGCCAAAATGAATGCGCTGCGTAAACTCGGGCCGCTCCAGCTCCCAGGGGTTGCCATTACGCAGCCAGTGGTCCGGCTCCTCCAGCTGATAGCCATTCTCGATATGCTGGCGGAACATGCCGTATTCGTAGCGGATACCATAACCCATCACCGGCAGTTGCAGGGTGGCGCAACTATCCAGAAAACAGGCTGCAAGCCGCCCCAGACCACCATTGCCAAGGCCGGCATCGTGCTCCTCGTCCGCCACCTCCTCCATCAGCAATCCAAGCTGGCTGAGCGCCTTCATTGCCTCATCGGCGATGCTGAGGTTAAGTACCGAGTTGGACAAGGCCCGTCCCATCAGGAATTCCATGGACAGGTAATAAGTACGCTTGCAGCCGCTGGCATCATAAGCGGCATCGGTTGCCTTCCAGCGCTCGACCAGGCGGTCGCGCAGGGTCATGGCCAGCGCGGTATAGAAACAGTGTGGCGGGGTTCCATGCTGGTCGCGGCCAAGTGTGTGATTGAAATATTGACGAAAGTCCAGTGCCAGGCTCCCGGCATCCATGCCCAAAGGCGGCAAATTGACTAAAAGAGGATAAGGGGTACTGGTCAGGTCAGTCTGCGAGCATTGGATCATGGGGGTCTCTTTCTTGAATACGTGGTTGAAGATGGCTTTGCCATCCGTACCATCCGTTCCAGCAAAATACGATAGGCAGAAAATCTGCAATCAAACACCCTTAATTTTAACTTAGATTACCTACTGATAGCGAATCTGAAAGCGCCACTCCTTCTCCGCAAAAGAATGTTCAGTTGCACTCTGGACTAAGTCTAAATATAATAGGCTTTCAAACTTGAAGTATTCAGGCAAGCAAATTAAGGCTGCGCCCTAAAATCGTGGCAGCTTTTCACTTCGTCAATAACCAGAAAGGAATCATCATGGCAGTTCTCGTTGGCAAGGCCGCTCCCGATTTCACCGCCGCGGCGGTAATGGGCAATAACAGCATCGAAGAAGGCTTCAACCTCAAGACCCACATCAAGAACAAGTACGCGGTGATCTTTTTCTATCCGCTCGACTTCACTTTCGTGTGCCCTTCCGAACTGATCGCCTTTGATCACCGCCTGAAGGAATTCCAGGACCGCAACGTGGAAGTGATCGGCGTCTCCATTGACTCCCACTTCAGCCACCTGGCATGGAAAAATACGGCCATCAACAATGGCGGCATCGGTCAGGTCCAGTACCCGCTGGTTGCCGACATCAAGCATGAAATCTGCAAGGCCTATGATGTCGAAGCCGATGCCGGTGTCGCCTTCCGCGGCTCCTTCCTGATCGACAAGAGCGGCGTGGTTCGCCACCAGATAGTGAACGACCTGCCGCTGGGCCGTGACATCGACGAAATGCTGCGCATGGTTGATGCACTGCAATTCACCGAACAGCACGGCGAAGTCTGCCCGGCTGGCTGGAACAAGGGCAAGGCCGGCATGAAGGCCGACACCAAGGGCGTGGCAGAGTACCTGGCAAAGCACGCCGGCGAACTGTAAGTCTCTAGTTTTCGCCTCGCGAAAGCCGCCAGGGAGTTGATCCCCAGGCGGCTTTTTTGCTTCTGAAGAGAGTATTTTCATAACCCGCAAGGAGAACGATGATGAAAATCACCAAGAAGAAACTGATCGAGGAACTGAACAAGGATCTGGAATGGGAATATGCGGCGGCGGTGCAGTACGTGCAGCACGCCGCTGCGATCAGCGGTGCACAGTATGATTCGATCCAGAAGGAGCTGATTATCCACTCACAGGAAGAAATGCAGCATGCCGTGATGCTGTCCGAGCAAATCGATTTTCTCGGCGGCGTACCGACCGTCAATGTCGAGAAGCGCGAGATCTCCAGCGACAGCAAGGAAATGCTGAAACAGGATCTGTGGGGCGAGGACAATGCCATCAAGCGTTACAAGGAACGCATCGCCCAGGCCGAAGAACTCAGGGAATATGGCCTGCGCCGCGTGCTGGAAGACATCCTGATTCAGGAAGAAGAACACAAGCGCGACCTGTCGAACGCCATCGTCAACAAGTAAACCTCCTCAGGGATCCCCGGCATTCACTCCGGATGCCGGACCCTCACTTCCCTCTTCTCGTCCTTGATTTCAGCAAAACCGCCTCCATCAGAAAATGGTAATATATCTTTATATTGTCTTGACCCATATCAAGGATAAGCAAAATGATTTCTGATAATGCCCGCTTTGACCTGACCATAGCCAGGTTTGACGCCGCGAATGCGCAAGACCCCAACAAGGAAGTGTTTGAAGGCAAGGAATACCCCAAGGAGCTGCTCTACTCCCAGCGCATGAGCGACATGCTCAAGCATTTCGCCCCTGACGCGCCAGAACATGTCCAGCTGGCCGTGCGCGCCCAGCACATCTGCCGCTGGAAAGTTCCGCGCGCAGACTACCCGATGGACAAGCCCGGCTACTATCAATGGCGCACTTATCTGTACAAATTTCACGGCGAGACCGCCGGCGCCATCATGCGGGAAGCGGGCTATGACGAGGACACGATAGCCAGGCTCCAATCCCTGTTGCGCAAGGAAAAACTCAAGCTCAATCCGGAAACCCAGCTACTCGAGGACGTGGTGGATCTGACTTTCCTGCAGCATTATCTGGAAGCTTTTGTGCAGAAATACAGCAGCCAGTACGATGAGGAGAAGCTGCTCGACATCGTGCGCAAGACGTGGAAAAAAATGTCTGAAAAAGGCCATGAAGCAGCGCTGAAACTCGATTTCACGCCAGAAATGCTGGCGGTGGTGCAGAAAGCACTGAACTGATTCCCCCCCCGCCTGCGGAGATTTAGTGCAACTGGGCTTTTTCCTCGGCCAACTGCTGAGACAAGGCCGCCACGGTTTCGGTATCGAGATCGATTCCCACATCCCAGCCCGGATTGATGGTCACGCCGGCACCCGCATCGATGTGCTCCAGAACCCAGCGAAAATCTGCCAGCAAGCCGCCGCCGAACCTGGGAAATTCTTCCATCACCACCTTGGCCCGCTCCGGACTGCTGAACAGTACCAGCACATGGACCCCTTCCTCAGCCTGCACCACCAGCGGGCGGGCATGAACGGAGCGCTGAAAACCCTGGATACCTGATTCTTCATCTTCCACCGGCATGAACACCTGATCATCCAGCAAGCCGCCGATCAGATCATCCACATCCAGCTCACCATTCGCCGCTGCCAGCAGCTTCTGCTCAAGATCGTTCTTGGGCTCAAAAATCTCGTCACTCATGTTGTTTCTCCGCAATTCGCATCAGGCCGCATTCTAACCTGCCAGCGCCGTCAACCCACCTATAATCTGCTTGCCACCAGCGCCGCGCCCATCAATCCCACTTTCGGATTCATGACCACGCGCAGCGGAATGCTCTGCATCAAGCCTGAAAAACGCCCCTTGTCGTTGAAGGCACGCACGAAGCCGCCGCCATTGAGTTTGGCCATGATTTTGGGCGCGATGCCACCCGCCACGTAAACGCCACCCCTGGCCAGCGTGGTGAGCGCCAGGTTGCCGGCCTGCGCCCCGTAGATGGCGGCAAACATGTCGAGCGCCCGAACGGCCGCGGGGTCGCGGCCCGCGATCCCGAATTCAGAAATGGCTGCCGCCGGGTCGCACTCCAGCATGGCCCGGCGCAGTGCGGCCGTGGCTGTTTCCAGCCCGCTCCCGGCCAGATATTCAAAAATCTTCACCAGGCCATCCCCCGAGAGAATGCGCTCATAGGAAACATGGCCAAAAATGGGCCGCAGGTAACGCAAAAGACCGTCCTGCTCTTCATCGGCAGGCGCAAAATCCACGTGCCCCCCTTCGGAAGGCAAGGCCTGATAGTGGCCGTCCCGCCACACCAGAATGCCCTCGCCCAGGCCGGTTCCGGCGCCCAGCACGGCGCGCGTGCCGCGCAGTTCGGGCACCCCTTCCTGCAGAGCGGTCACGTCACCTTCCTGCAGCGCCTCGATCCCACAGCCCACGGCAGTAAAATCATTGATCAGTCTGACATCGGCAATGCCGAATTCGGCGCCCACCGCGTCTGCGTGGATCGTCCAGGCGAGGTTGGTGACTTTTGCGCCTTGCCCATGAATCGGGCCGGCCACGCCGAAACAGGCCGCATCCACCGGCCGCGCGTCGGCGGCATGAAGCGCCGCCGTGCGCATGAATTCCCCCAGCAGCGAGCTGAAATCAGCATGGGCGGCACTGTCGAAGCGGCGCTCGCAGATGACGTGAAAAGCACCCTGCCGCACCGCCGCCAGTTGCAGCAGCGTTTTGGTGCCGCCAATATCCCCTGCCAGGATCAGTCTTTCCACGCCTACCACCATTTCTTTTTCTTGAAATACACCACCATGCCCAGCGCGACACCCATCATCACGATCCAGGACAGCAGATAGCCGTATTGCCACTCCAACTCCGGCATATTTTTGAAATTCATGCCATACACCCCGGCAATCCAGGTCAGCGGGATGAAAATGGTCGCAATCACGGTGAGCACCTTCATCACGGCGTTGGTGCGGTTGCTGATGCTGGAGAGATAAATATCCAGCATGCCGGAAAGCATGTCGCGGAAAGTCTCGACGGTGTCAATCACCTGAATGGTGTGATCGTATATATCCCGCAGGTAGTAACCGGTTTCCTCGCGAATCAGGGCCGAATCACGGCGCTGCATGCCGCTCACCACTTCGCGCAGGGGCCATACCGATTTGCGCAGGTAGATCATCTCGCGTTTCAGGTTGTGGATCAGGTGCAAGGTTTCCGGACCGGGGTCGCTGATCAGGGTTTCTTCCAGCAATTCGACACGCTCGCCGATTGTTTCCAGAATGATGAAATAATTGTCCACCACTGCGTCGATCAGCGAATAGACGAGATAATCCGCGCCCAGCTTGCGCGTCTGCCCCTTAGCGCTGCGGATGCGGGTGCGCACCGGCTCGAACACATCGCCCTTGGCCCCTTCCTGGATGGAAAGCACGAAATTTTCGCCCAGGATCAGGCTCACCTGCTCGGAACTGATTTCACCGCTCTCCTTTTCATGACTCAGCATGCGCAGCACGATATACAGATAGTCGCCGTAATCCTCGATCTTGGGACGCTGGTCGGTATTGAGGATATCCTCCATCACCAGCGGATGCAGGCCGAAACAGAGGCCGATTTTTTCCAGTGCCTGAATGTCATGCACCCCTTCGATATCGACCCAGCTTACGCTCGGCTTGTTGCGCAAGCTGATGCACTGATCGAGATCGGTCAAAGTGGCTTCGCTGCAATTTTGCTCATCGTAATCCAGCACTGAAACCGATATGGCGCTGGTTTTTTTCTCCCCGATATGGACCAGGGTGCCAGGCGGCAAGCCTGCCTTTTTCGAACGTTTTTTAAGTGCGTATCGAGCCATAGTGCATACCCTCCATTGGTGCCGGCATATGGATTCCGTAGCCCTGGGCGTAATCCACCCCCAGCACCGCCAGCTTCTCGATCAGTTCAGGGTCCTCGACAAACTCCGCCACGGTCTCGATACCCATCACGCCGGCGATGCGGGCAATCGCCTCCACCATGGCATGATTGATCAGGTTCTGATCCATGTCCCGCACGAAAGCACCATCAATTTTCAGATAGTGAACCGGGAGATCCCTGAGATAGGCAAAAGACGACATGCCGCTGCCGAAATCATCGAGTGCAAAACGGCAGCCCAGGCTGGAAAGTTCGCGCATGAACTGCGAGACTTTTCCAAGATTGGCAATGGCGGAAGTTTCGGTGATTTCCAGACACAGTGCCTGAGGGGGCATACCGTAATGCTCGAGCTGCTCCTTGAGAAAATCCGGGAACATCTCATCGTTAAGGCTGGTGGCGGAGAGATTCACCGCGCACAGAATCGGGAATGGCTCATTCCTGCCCTTGCATTCCTGCCACAAACGCCGCCACGCCTCGCCACGGGATCGGAACAGGGTGCGAATCACCCAGCGATCCACGGTCGGCATCAGGTTATAACGTTCGGCTGCGGGAATGAAGACCCCGGGCGGAATGACCTTGCCCTTCTCATCCACCATGCGCAGCAGCACCTCGAAGTGCTGCTGGTCCCGCCGGCGCTGCGACACCGCAACAATTTCCTGAAAATAAAGGCGGAAACGATCCTCTTCGAAAGCCTTGGTGATGCGTGAAATCCACTGCATTTCACCATGGCGCCGGGCCAGTTCGGTATCATTTTCCAGGTAGGCATGGACGCGATTGCGCCCCCCTTCCTTGGCGGCGTAACAAGCGGCATCCGCATTGCTCATCACAGCGGCAAGGTCGCCGCTGGAAGAATTCACCTCCACCAGGCCGATACTGACACCCACTTCAAAGACCTTGTCCTGCCAGATAAAGCGGAACTTCTGCACCCCCTCGCGCACCTCATTGGCAAGGCGCAGCGCCGGTTCGAGCGCGCAATTGTAAAGCAGCATGCCGAACTCGTCGCCACCCAGGCGCGCCACCACGTCCGATTCACGGCCACGCCCTATGAACACGGATACCAGCTGGCGCAGCAATTCGTCGCCGGCCATGTGACCGCAAGTATCGTTAACCACCTTGAACTGGTCCAGATCCATGAACAGCACGGCATGATGCTTTCCATCGATCGCGGCGCTATCGATCAGGCCATTTAGCAGACGCTCGAATTCGCGCCGGTTGGCCAGCCCGGTCAGGGCGTCATGGCTTGCCTGCCAGGACAGCTGATTGGCCATCTGGCGTGCCTGGGATACATCGTGGAACACCACCACCACACCGATCACTTCTCCGGTACGGTTGCAGATCGGCGACAGACGATCCTCGATCACGAACTCATGTCTATCGCCACGCCGCACCAGCAGGGAATGGCTTTTCAACCCAACGGCCTGACCGTCCGGCAGGGTATAGCTGGCAAGGTGCGAAATCTGCTCGCGCGTCGCCTCATCCAGCACGTAAAACACTTCGCGCAGCGATTTGCCACGTGCCTCCGCAAGCGGCCAGCCGGTCAGGGTCTCGGCCACGGTATTCAGATAATCAACCTGCCCCTGGCTGTTGGTAGTAATGACCGCATCGCCGATCGAATGCAGCGTGACCTGCGCCAATTCCTTTTCCTGAAACAGCGCATCCTCGATCGCCCGCGTGCGTCCGATAACGTAGGATGCGATCCACAGTGCCAGCACCACTGCGGTCGCTCCGCTCAGCAACATGAACAGCGTGGCAAAACGGAATTCCTCATCGGCGGATGAAACGGCCTGACGTGCCAAACCGCGCTGCATGTCGATCAAACGGGAATACAACTTGAAAATCTCACCCTGCACCGGAATGACTTTCTGCAGCAAGGTGCGATTCGCGCTGGCAATTTCTCCCTGCGCAACGAAAAGTTCCACTTCTTCCTGGGATTTTGAAGCCTGGCCGATCAGCCGCAGGGTATCGCGCAGCGCTTCGCGTTCCACCGGGCCGAGCGGCATCTCCTCAAGCTGCGCGCGCGCCTTTACAAACTCATTGGCCAGTGACTTGTAGCGCTGGTAAGCCTCATCTTTTTCAAACGGATCTTCCAGCATGGTCATGGCATACAGGTTGATCACCCGCTCGCGCGCCACGGTGCGCATGGTGGACACCAGCTCGGTCTGGACATTGTGCTTGTTCACAATGGATTCCAGTTCGCCCTTGATGGCATACATGCGGGAAATACCGATAAAGGTGAGCGTCAGCATCAGCGCCACCGCAACGCCAAAACCGAAAGCGATGATGAATTTTGAATTCTTTTTAAGCACTGGCTACTGCTTAAACACCGGTCAGAGAGAACAATCTGGCGCGGAACATCAGAGGAATCCCGCCGCCGCCAGCTCGGTGATCAGGGCATCATAATCCTTCGCTCCCTGGCTATGCGGTGCATGGGCAAAAACATCCTTGTTGTAGGCGGGGCTTTCCGCCAGGCTGACATTTTCTGAAATATGGGTGGTACATAGTTCGTTACCGAAGCGCTCGCGCAATTGTTCCGTAATTTCACGAGACATGCGGCGGCGTGCATCGTAACGGGTCACCACATAGCGGCGCTCGATACGCTTTTTCACCACATGCTCCAGTGCCTTGAGCGTGCTCTCCAGCTGGAATGCGCCTTTGGCCGAAAGAAAATCCGCCGAGACCGGCACCAGCACCTTGCCCGAAGCAAAAATGGCATTAAGCGACAGCACATTGAGCATGGGGCAGCAATCGATCACGATCGGCGCGCCCTCCTGTTCCAGCATTTCTTCCTCAAGCGCGGTTTTGAGGCGCATGACCGATTTCAGCCCCTTGCCGTGAAGCGCGTCAACCTTGGACAACTCCATGTGCGATGGAATGATGTTGCCGCCGGGCGGAAATTTTCTCACCAGATCGGACAGGGGGCGCGACTGGGCATAAAAACCGAACATGCTGTCCGCGCCCGAGGCTACCGGCACATCGCCGATAATCGTCAGGTGTGCCTGCGGATCGAGATCGATCGCCAGCGGGTCCAGCCCGCCACGCGCCAGGGCCGCGGCCAGATTAAGGCTGGTAGTGGTCTTGCCGACTCCGCCCTTTTGATTGAATACCGCAATAATTGTCATGATCCCTGAATCCTAAAGGATTTTGCCCGCGTTCGGCAAGATTACTGCGCTCTGGCATAATGGGCGCTTTTTCATCCCAAAGGGAGATTTTCATGTCTGAAACCACCACCGGAAACGGCCTGATTTACGAAGACATCACGCCGGGTGAAGGCACCGAGGCCACCGCTGGCCGCATGGTATCGGTACACTACACCGGCTGGCTGACCGACGGCAGCAAGTTCGATTCCAGCAAGGACCGTAACGACCCCTTCACCTTCCCGCTCGGCGCCGGCCATGTCATCAAGGGCTGGGATGAAGGCGTGCGGGGCATGAAGGAAGGCGGCGTGCGCAAGCTCACGATTCCTCCTCAGTTGGGTTACGGTGCCCGTGGCGCGGGTGGTGTGATCCCTCCCAACGCCACATTGGTATTTGAGGTGGAATTACTAAAGGTGCTTTGACTTCAAGAAAGCGCTTTTCCAGATCCAGGGTTTCCACCTCGCGCCCCAGCATCACCACCATGCCTTTGAGCCGGTTATCGCCGGTGTCTGAAAATTCAAAGCGGTAGGTGCGGCGGAGCTTGAGGTGGCCCCAGCCATCCCGGCCAAAGCCCAGCCCGGAAAAGGCCACCGTATCATCGAGAAACTGAACACCTTCCTCGCGGCAGGCCCGCTTGCCTGTCAGTTCCGCCTGCTCCCGTGCCGCCATGCTGTCGATCCAGAACCAGCCGAGGACGAGAAAAAATATGATCAGGAATAACTCCATCACCCAAAAAACCTCAGTTCGATAACCACGGAGGGCACGGAGAACACAGAGAAAGGCAGTTTGCGGAAATTTATGACCTCACCCAACAGGTGATTGCCAAATATCATGCTATCTATTGTTTTTTCTCCGTGTTCTCCGTGAACTCCGTGGTTAACCGCTTTTTTCAGGATCATTTTTTAATAAGCTCCATAGCGCGACTTGCGCGCCGGTTTCGGATGCTCGGACAAATGACAGATGCGGCGATAATGAAGCAGGGTTTTCTGCACCTGCCCCAGCACGCTGTTGTGCGGGTAGCCCCCGCTCTCATCCAGTTCGCCGGCTGGCTGGCCCAGCAATAACTCCAGGCCATCCATCACATCCTCTATGGCATGAATATGGAACTGCCCCAGTTCCACTGCCGCCACCACTTCCGCATTCAGCATCAGGTGGGAAAGATTGCGCGCCGGAAGGATCACGCCCTGGCTACCATCCAGACCAGCAGTCTGGCAGACCCGAAAGAAACCCTCGATTTTTTCGTTCATGCCGCCGATGGGCAGCACCTCGCCATGCTGGTTGAGCGCGCCAGTCACGGCAATCCCCTGCCGGATGGGCAGGCCGGAAAGGCTGGAAAGCAGCGCATACAGTTCGGCGCAGGAGGCGGAATCGCCTTCCACGCCATGATATTCCTGCTCGAAAACCAGCGCGCCATTCACCGATAGCGGCCCGAGGTGTGCAAACAAGGCGGCAAAATAGGTTTGCAGGATGAACATGCCCTTGTCGTGGATGGGGCCGGACATCTGCACTTCGCGTTCGATATTGAGCACGCCCTCCTTGCCGGGAAAAGTGCGCGCCGAAACTGCCACCGGCATACCGAAGCGATGGTCGCCAAGGTCGATCTGGGTCAAGGCATTGAGGCGCCCTATCCTTTCGCCCTGAACGGCAATGAGCAATTCGCCTTCCGCGATGGATTCGTGCAGGCGCTGGCCGGGATAATCATGACGGCCAATCCTGGCTGCCAGCGCCGCTTCCACCTCTTCACGCTGCACCAGTTCGCCCGCTGCCAGCGCGGCGCTCTCCGTCACCAGCTGTTCCAGGTAGGCGAATACCGCGTACTGGCGCCGCTGGTCGTCCGCTTCGCGCTGCATCTCCTCCAGCAGGCGCGCAACCGCGGCAGCGGTGAAATGCGGCAGCCCCAGGCGCTGGCAGGTATGCGCCACGAAGATCGCCGTCGCGCGGCGGGAGGCCGTCGAGACCTTGAAGCTTTCGGCAAAATCGACCTTGATGCGGAAATGGCGGCCGAATTCCGGGTCTTCCTCCTGCAATTCGTAATAGTGCTCACGGGTGCCGACCAGGATCACCTTCACGCTGACATCCACTGATTCCGGCTCCAGCGACACCACGGCGCTGGGCGCATACTGCGTGCCCGGCTCCTCGATCTGCAGGCGCCCGCTGCGCAGAAAACGGCGCAGCTTCTCCCACACCAGCGGATCACCCAGCAGATCGCGCAGATGCAGCAGCAGGAAACCGCCATGGGCGCGCAGCAGGCTGCCGGCGCGAATGCGCGAGAAGTCCGTCATCAGCACGTCGTTTTCCACCTGGTATTCGATGCTGCCAAACAGCGAGCGGAACAGCGGGTTGTCCTCGATCAGCACCGGCGCGCCGCCGAGTCCGCCGTTATCCACCATCAGGTTCACGCGCTCGCGCCCCAGCGCGGCAGCCAGCTCGTCCTGTGCATCTTGCGCGCCAAACAGCTCGATCTGGTTCAGAATATCCTCGCCCACCCGGTCAAGATAACCGCCCAGCTTGACGGAATCCTTGATCTGCGGCTTCATGGCGGCGCGAATCCTGCCGATCTCGTGTTCCAGCAGGGCTTTCACGACACGCCGTTTAAGCTGGGCCACCGCCTCGTTTGCAGCCCGCTCCTTGGGCTGCATTTTTTCCAGGAAACGGCTGATCTCGGCGCGCAATTCCAGCTCGGCACGATCCACCTCGGTCTTGCGCTCCGGCGAAAGGGAAAGCACCTCATCCTCGGTCAGCGCATGTCCGCCTTCTCCCAGAAGGGTGAAAATCATGCGTGCTTCTTCGCGCTGCAGAGTGAAGTGCCGGGCCGAGGCAAAGGCCGTCAGTGCGGCAAAGGCCAGCGATTCCTCGTCCTTGAAGGATTTCTGGATGGCTTCGCTATCGGTTTTGAACTCCGGCCCGGAAAGGCGTGCGGGGATATCCGAACGCAGCTTTTTGACCAGTTCAGCCATCAGGTCGCGCAGCACCCGCCCCTGCCCGGCAGGCAGACGCAAGGCCAGCGGCCGCTCGGGGCAATCGAAATTATGCAGATAACACAAGTCGGGCGGCACGGAACGCAGCGCCGCCGCTTCCCGCATCGCCACTTCCATCAGCGAGGAGCGCCCGCTGCCCACTTCGCCCAGCACGAACAGGTTGTAACCCGGCTGATCCAGCGACAGGCCGAAGCGCGCTGCCTTCTCGGCACGCTCCTGGCCAATCCAGGGCAGGGGCTCGGAAACCAGCAGCGAAGTATCAGAACATCCCAGGTCTCCGGGATCGACGGTGAGACGGAGTTGATGCGGAAGCAACTTGATAGAGGGCATGGCGAACCTGTCTGCGTGGAACCGGCATTGTCCCACGAGTCAGAAAAAAATGCAGGATGCCCCCGGATATTACCTTAGCGCTCAGCCCTCGAAGTGACACATGCGGATAAAATCGCTCACTTCGGTGACCCACAGCACGCCATCTCCATTTTGGCCGGTATGAGCATTGTGGTGAATGATGCGTACGATTTCCGGAACCATTTCGTCGGGCGCGACGATTTCGATACGCACTTTTTTCGTGAAGTCGGTCAATTCCTCCTTCAGCGTGTCGTGCTGCTCCGCCCCCACATGGGCGCTGCACCCCTCTATATGGGAGATGCTCATGCCGGGGAAGCCGGGCAGGGTACGGAAAGCGTCGCGAATCTTGTGCAGCCGGGTTGGCCGTATGATGGCCTTGATTTCTTTCATGTCTATTCTCCTTGAGACTCGCACATATTGGGTTTGTTGGGTTACGCGATAAAGCCGCTAACCCAACCTGCATTCTTCTCCTATGCCTCGACGGGCTTTTCTTCAAACCATTTATACAGCGTCGGCAGCACCACCAGCGTGAGCAGGGTGGAGGTAATCAGCCCGCCGATCACCACGATCGCCAATGGCCGCTGCACCTCGGACCCCGGCCCGCTGGCGAAGAGCATGGGGATCAGGCCCAGCATCGCCACCGTGGCGGTCATCAGCACCGGACGGAAACGCTGCTTGCAGCCCTGCAACACCGCTTCGGCCTGGCTCATGCCCTCGTCGCGCAGGCTGCGGATATAGGATACCAGCACCACGCCGTTGAGGACCGCGATTCCCCACAGGGCGATGAAGCCCACCGAGGCCGGCACCGACAGGTATTCGCCGGTGACAAACAGCGCCACCACGCCGCCGATCGAGGCGAACGGCAGCACCAGGATGATCAGCGAAGCATAGCGCAGCGAACCGAACAGCAGGAACAGCAGGAAGAAGATCGCCGCCACGGTCACCGGCACGATGATCTTCAGGTGGCCCATGGCGCGCTCCATATTCTGGAACTGGCCGCCCCACTCCAGGTAGTAGCCTTCCGGCAGCTTGATCTTGCTGTCCACCGCCAGTTGCAGCTCGGTCACGAAACTGCCGAGATCGCGGTCCTTCACGTTCACCCCCACCACGATGCGGCGCTTGGCTTTTTCGCGGCTGATCTGGGCCGGCCCGTCCGCGACGCGGATATGAGCCAGATTTTCCAGCGCCACCATGGCGCCGTTGGGAGAATTGACCAGCAGGCTGCGTATGGTTTCCACGTCGCCGCGGAATTTCTCCGGCAGGCGCACCACCGCGCCGAAGCGGCGCTCGCCCTCGTAGATCTCGGTGGCGGTGCGTCCGCCGATGGCGGCCTCGATCACGTCGTGGATGTCCGACACGTTGAGACCGTGGCGCGCAATGGCCTGGCGGTCGATCTCGATGGACAGGTACTGCTGCCCGGTCACCCGTTCCACTTTCAGATCCTGCGCGCCCTGGACGCCGGCGGCCACCTTGGCGATGGCATCGGCCTTCTGCTTGAGCAGGTCCATGTCGTCGCCGAACAGCTTGATCGCCACATCGGAGCGCACCCCCGTGACCATCTCGTCCACCCGGTCGGAGATCGGCTGCGCCATGACGACCTGCACCCCCGGTAAGGCCATCAGTTTTTCCCGGATGCCCGCGGCGATGTCGTCCTGGGTCCAGCCCTTGGGCCATTCGCTGCGCGGTTTGAGGCTGACGATGGGGGTGGACTCGTTCTGCCCCTGCGAGTCGGCCGGACTTTCGCCGCGACCGACGCCGGAAACGGCGGTCTTCACGCCAGGCACCTGCATCACCAGGCGCATCGCCTCCATTTCCAGCTTGATGGATTCCTCCAGCGAGATGTTGGGCACGCGGTTGATGCCGGGCACGATCGAACCTTCCTTCATCTCGGGAATGAAGGCAGTGCCGAGGAAGGGCAGAAGCACGACAGTGCCGACGAACACCGCGGATGCGGCCAGGATGGTCTTCTTGCCGTTGGCCAGCGCCCAGTCGAGCAGGCGCAGGTAGGGTTTCTTGGCCAGGGCCACCAGGCGCGTGTCGTGCTCGTCCTTGCCCACCAGCAGGTAGGAACACAGCACCGGCGTAAGGGTGAGCGACAGCACCAGCGACACGAACAGCGCGATGGCGATGGTGAAGGCGAGCGGAGCGAACATCTTGCCCTCCATGCCTTCAAGCGTCATCAGCGGCAGGAACACCAGGATGATGATGGAGACGCCGAAGATCACCGGCGTGGCCACTTCCGTCGCCGCATCCAGCACCACCCGCACCCGGCTCACCCCCTTGCCCTTGTTCTCGGCCAGGCGCTGAAAAGTGTTCTCCACCACCACCACCGCGCCGTCCACGATCAGGCCGGTGGCGATGGCCAGGCCGCCCAGCGACATCAGGTTGGCGGACAGGCCGTAATGGTTCATCACCATGAAGGTGATCAGCGGCGTCAGGATCAGGCTGGCCACCACCACCAGCGACGAACGCACGTCGCCGAGGAACAGGAACAGGATGATGATCACCAGCACCACGCCCTCGATCAGCACCTTCACCACGGTGTCGAGCGCGGCATCCACCAGCTCGCTGCGGTCGTAGTAGGGAACGATCCTGAGACCGTCGGGCAGCATGCCCTTGTCGTTGATCTCGGCCACCCGGTCCTTGATGCGCGACACCACCTCCTTGGCGTTGCCGGCGCGGATCATCATGACGATGCCGCCCACCGACTCGGTGACGCCGTTCTTCAGCAGCGCGCCATAGCGTACCTCGTGGCCGATGCTGATTTCCGCCACGTCGCGCACCAGCACCGGCACGCCGTCCTGCTCCTTGAGCACGATGCTGCGGATGTCGTCGAGATCCTTGACCAGGCCAACGCCGCGGATCAGATACTGCTCGGCATAATGCGGCAGCACGCCGCCGCCGGAGTTGGCATTGTTGTTGGCCAGCGCCTGATAGACGTCCTGCAGCGTGACCTTGTAGTGGCGCATGCGGTCCGGGTTGACCAGCGCCTGGTACTGCTTGACATAGCCGCCCTGCGAGTTGATCTCCGCCACGCCGGGAATGCCGCGCAGCAGCGGGCGCACCACCCAGTCCTGGGCAATGCGGCGCTGGGTGAGCTCTTCTACCGAGAGCACTTTGTCGCCATCGTCGGGCCGCTCCAGGGTGAACTGGTACACCTCGCCCAGACCGGTGGAGAGCGGCCCCAGCGTCGGCGTCACGCCCTGCGGCATGCGCCCGCCCACCTCGATCAGCCGCTCCATCACCAGCTGGCGCGCAAAATAGACATCGGTGGCGTCAGTAAACACCAGGGTGATCAGCGACAGGCCCGGCTTGTTGAGCGAGCGCATCTCCTCCAGCCCCGGCAAGCCGGTCATGGCCATTTCCAGCGGCACGGTGACAAAGCGCTCAACCTCTTCGGGCGAGCGGCCACGGGCCTCGGTGGCGATCTGCACCTGGACGTTGGTGACGTCCGGGAAGGCATCCACCGACAGCTTGCGTGTCGCGTCCAGCCCGAACACCACCAGGCATACCGCCACCACGGCCAGCACCAGGCGCTGCTTGAGCGCCGCTCGTATTAGGGATTCCAGCATATTTTGCCTCTTATGTTATGTAAGGGTGAGGGGTGAGAAAGTGAGGGGTGAGGCGGAAAGTCAAAGGCACGCACCGAACCCGGTTTTGCGCCTCACCCCTCACCCCTCCCGCCTCACCATTACCCCTCAAGCTCCTTGCGCTTGCGCTCATTGTTGAGGTGAAACGCGCCCTCGGTGACGACGGATTCGCCGCCCTTCAGGCCGCTCTGAACCGGGACGTGGCCGTTGCTTTCCTGCCCCAGGACGACGGGGCGCAACTGGAAGCGCGTCCCGTCCAGCTGGACGAAGACATGGTCCTTGTTGTCCTCGCGCACCACGGCGGCCGCCGGCACCAGCAGGCGGCGCTGCGGGGCGCCCTGGATCAGCATGGAGGCGAGCATTTCCGGCTTGAGCAGGCGCTCGGAATTATCCACGTCCATGCGCACCGTGACCGTGCGCCGGTCCGGGTTGACGGTATCCGCAACATAGATCAGCCGTCCCTCGATGCGCTTTCCGTTCAGCGCCGGAACTTCGGCCTGGGCCGCCTCGCCCTTCTTCACCAGAACCGCCTGCTGCTCGGGCACCTCGGCCACCAGCCAGACATGCGACAGGTCGGCCACGGTAAAGAGCGCATCCGCCGGCTGCACCACCTGGCCCGGCGTCACCTTGCGTTCGATCACCACTCCGTCCAGCGTTGCCGAGATCGAGGACAGGGAATGCACGGTGCGGCTTGCCGCCAGTTTGACGAGGGCGCTCTCGGGCATGCCCAGCACGCTGAGCTGATCGTGCGAGGCCTGCATTTCGGCCTGCGCCTGGGCCAGCTCGCTTTCACGCTTTTGCAACTCGGCGGCGCCGATGACATCGGATGCGAACAGCAACCTGGCGCGATCCACCGCGCGGCGTTGCAATTCCGCCTGGGACAGGGCCTTGAGGTAGGCCAGCTGGGCGGCGGACAGCTCGGTGCTGTGCAGCGTGGCAAGCTGCTCGCCGCGCCGCACCGGCTGGCCGAGAGAGGCATGGATCTGGGTCACGCGCCCGGTCACGGCGGCGCCGATGCGCGCCACGCGCTGCTCATCGACCTCGATGCGGGCCGGCACGCGCAAGGTCTCCGTAGTCTCGCCCTCACCGGCTGGAGCGACTTTCAGGCGCTGGAGAAAATCTGCCGGCACCGTCACCAGCGACGGGTCGACAGGTACGGCGGCTGCGGCAGGGAGCTTTTCCTTGTCCTGGCATCCGCTCAGGGATGCAGCCAGCAAAGCAGCTATAAGAATAGGAAACAGCGGGCGCTTCATGATTTATCTCCAGGGAATGGGGTGGCACGCAGCCGCTCGATCTCGATCAGCGCGGCTTGCAGTTCATAACGGGCATTGAGGAAATCCGTACGGGTATTGCGCAGTACGCGCTGGGCATCGAGGTAATCGAGAATGCCGCGCTCGCCGAAACGGTAGGCGGCCTCGGCCACTTTCATGGCGTTTTCCGCTTCCTTGAGCAGGCCGGTTTCAAACGTCTGCACCTGGCGTTTGGCAATCTGGTAGCGGCCGTAAGCCTGATCCAGCTCCGCCAGCAGGCCAAGGTGCATCTGCCGCGCTTCGGCCTCGGCACGGTGCACATCGGCAACGGCCTCGCCGATGGGCCCCGCGCGGCGGTTCCACAACGGCAGCGGCAGAACCACGCCGGCGCGCCACTGGTTCATGTCCGGATCGCGCTCGGCGCTTAACTTGAGCGTGGGCTGCGGCAGGCGGGAGGCGCGCTCCTGTTCCAGCCGTGCCTGGGCACGGCGCGTCTCGGCCTCGGCCACCTTGAGCAAGGGCTGGCGTTCCAGCAAATCCCGGCGCAATTCGTCCAGCGCCGGCAAGTCAGCCGCCAGCAGCGGCTCGGCAGCCACCGCGAAGCCGTCCTCAAGCGGCGCACCGGTCAGCGCCCGCAGCCGGTCACGGGCCTGGGTCACACGCAACTCTGCGCTCCTGGCTGCGCTTTCCGCCGCTAGCGCCTCGGCTTCCGATTTCACCAGTTCATAGCGCGGGGATTCGCCGACATCCACCTTGATCTTCACCCGGTTGCGGATGAGCAGCAGCAGGGCGTGGTTTTCCGCGGCCAGGCTGGCTTCGTCCTGGCGGCGCTGCACATCGAAGAAAGCCTGCTTCACCACGGTGCGCTGGCTGATCTGCGCATCCCCCAGCGCCGCCGTGCCGGAGACGATGCCGGCTTCCGCGCCCTCGCGCCGGGCTGCGCGCAGGGAAGGCGATTCAAGCTGCTGGGACAATCCCAGCATCTCGTTGCGCCCGCTGGCGCCCCCCGGCTGGCGCGGACGCGAATTGCCGGCGGCCAGTTCCAGCTCTGGATTGGGATAGGCCAGCGCCGTGTTCATGGCCGCCTGTGCGCCCTGCTCCCGGGCTTTTGCCGCAGCGATTACCGGACTGTGCTCTGCGGCAAGGCGCAAGACTTCATTCAGGGTGAGCGGCGCCGCATGGCTCGCGGGTGCGGCAATCATGGCAAGCGCCAGCAGCCAGGCGTGTACGGGTCGTAAACACCGCTGATGATGGATTGGTCTCATGTTCATATTTGCTCGGATTTTAGGCAACACTTCCCCTACGGCTGGAAATCAGCCGCAGGGCAGTACCGGTTTCAGGATTGGTAAACTGGAGCTAAGGCAGGGTCCCGCCGGGTTAATCGCGCTCCTTGAGATGCCGCAGCATCTCAATGCGCTCGTCCAGCGGCGGATGGGTCATGAACAGGCGCTTCAGGCCCGAGGCCATCCCGCCGGAAATGCCGAAGGCGGCCATCTTTTCCGGCAGCGGCGCCGGCTCGTGTTGGGCCTTGAGGCGTTCCAGCGCGGAGATCATGGCTCTCTTGCCGGCCAGCGCAGCGCCGCCCGAGTCGGCGATGAACTCGCGCCGGCGCGAGAACCACATGACGATGATCGAGGCCAGGACACCCAGCACCATCTCGGCGATGATCATGGTGACGAAAAACGCCGGGCCTGTACCGCGCTCGGTCTTGAACACGATCTTGTCCACCAGGTAACCGATGACGCGCGACAGGAACATCACGAAGGTGTTGACCACGCCCTGGATCAGCGCCAGCGTCACCATGTCGCCGTTGGCCACGTGGGAAACCTCGTGCCCCAGCACCGCTTCCGCCTCGGCCTTGGTCATGGCCTGCAACAGACCGGTGGAAACCGCCACCAGGGCATTGTTCTTGTTCCAGCCGGTGGCGAAGGCGTTGACATCGGGCGAGTCGAAAATCGCCACTTCCGGCATGCCGATGCCGGCGGTCTGCGCCTGGCGCCGCACGGTTTCCACCAGCCAGACTTCACCGGGGGTGGCGGGGTTTTCGATCACCCTTGCACCCGTCATGCGCTTGGCAGTCCACTTGGAGATGGCAAGCGAGATGAAGGAGCCGCCCATGCCCATCACAGCAGCGAAAATCAGCAGGCTACCGAGATTCAGACCGTTCTCGTTAAGATAAGGCTCTACCCCGAGGATCTTCATGGTGAGCGAAAGCACCAGGACGATGGCCAGGTTGGTGGCGAGGAACAAGATGATGCGTTTCATGATTCGAGACTCCTGAGAATTCATAATTTTACAATGAGACGCAGTTTAATCATCATCCGCAATTCCATAAAGTCGAATATAATTGATTTATTATTCGTCAATCTCGAATCGAAAAGCCATGGGCGCGCTGAACTACAAGCATCTTCACTATTTCTGGGCAGTAGCCAAGGCTGGCGGAGTGACCCGTGCCAGCGAGCGGCTGCATCTGACGCCGCAGACCATCAGCGGGCAATTGAGCCTGTTCGAGGAAGTGCTGGGGGAAAAGCTGTTCAAGCGCGTAGGCCGCAGTTTCGAGCTGACCGAGACGGGACGGATGGTGTTGAGTTACGCCGATGAAATTTTTTCGCTCGGGCAGGAGCTCGAAGAAGTTTTGCACCACCGCCCCACTGGGCGCCCGCTGCAATTCAGTGTTGGCATCACCGACTCGGTGCCCAAGGCGCTCGCCTACCTGTTATTGGAACCGGCAATGCAGGAAGCTCAACCACCGCGGATTGTTTGCCGCGAAGGGAAAGTGGCCGACCTGCTGACCGAACTGGCGGTGCACCGGCTCGACCTGGTGATTGCCGACAGCCCCATGCCGCGCAGCATCGATGTGCGGGGATTCAGCCACCTGCTCGGCGAATGCGGGCTCACCTTCTTTGCCACAAAGGAGTTGGCGCAACGGCACACGGGGCCATTTCCGCACTGCCTGGACGGTGCGCCATTGCTCCTGCCGGGCGAAGATGTCGCGGTACGGTCCAGGCTGATACGCTGGCTCGGCGACAAGCGGATTCGCCCACGCATTACCGGGGAATTCGACGATAGCGCCCTGATGAAAGCCTTCGGGCAGGCCGGAGCAGGCATTTTCACCGCCCCTTCGGCCATTGCGGAACAGGTGAAACGTCAGTACGAGGTGGTCAGCATCGGCGCCACTGAAGAAGTGATCGAGCAGTTCTATGCCATCTCGGTGGAACGCAAGCTCACTCACCCTGCCGTGGTCGCCATCAGCCGGGCAGCACGCCAGGAACTGTTCATCAAACGCACCCCCTGAATCGCGGCTACCGCGCCAATCAGGTCAAAAGGAGTAGGTTTGCTGCTTCTTGCCCTTGGCTTCGCGGTACAGCGGCTCCATCCGTGGCGTCAGGCGCGACAGCTCGGCGATGCGGGTTTCGTGCGAAGGATGGGTGCTGAGCCACTCGGGCGAGCCATTGCCTTGCCGGGCCATTTTTTGCCACAGGCTAATGGCTGCCGCGGGGTTGTAGCCAGCTCTCGCGGCCAACTCGATACCAATCTGGTCGGCTTCGCTTTCCGCTGTCCTGCTGTTGGGCATCTGGATCACATACAGTGCCAGCGCATGCGCCATCTGCGTCTGGCCTGCAGATGCCTGGGCACCGGTAGCAAGCAGCTGCACACCCAGGTCGGAAGCCATGGCCATGGACATTTTTTCGCGCGTATGGTCGGACAGGGCGTGGGCAATTTCATGCGCCATCACCTGCGCCAGTTCATCGTCGCTCGGGTTCATCTTGTCGAAGAAACCGCTGTAGATCGCCATCTTGCCGCCCGCCATGCAGAACGCATTGACCTCCGGGCTGTCGATGACATTGACTTCCCACTTCCAGCGGGCCGCATCGCTGCGCCAGGCAAAGGAATGAGGAATCAGGCGGCCGGTAATGGCGCGGATGCGCGCGACTTTTGCCGCATCGCGATTGATTTTCGCCTGCTGCTGCAAGCTGGCCGTCATGGCCGAATAGGCCTGATAGGAAGAGGCCACCGCTTCCTGCCCCGAAACCAGCATCAGCTGGGAACGGCCGGTAATCGGATTGGTGGCACAGCCCGCCAGCGCCGCCAGCGCCAGCGCAACACCGAGTAAGTATTTAACGTTTATTGGCATAGGAATCACACCCTTCAAGACACTCCTGCACACCAATCCTCCACCCGCAAGCCCGGCACCCGGCTGAATTCGCCAATGTTGTGGGTAACCAGCGTAGCATCCAGTGACAGTGCATGAGCTGCAATGAGGGTATCGAGAGCGCCGATGGGACGGCCCTGGCGCTCCAGTTCGGCACGCAGGGGGCCATAGGCACGCGCAGCAGCCTGGTCGAAAGCCGCGATTTCCAGAACTTCGCCAATGGCGCTGATCGCCTCCATTGCCTTGGCCGGCTGCTGACTTTTCGCCGCGCCAAACAGCAGTTCAGACAGGGAAATGGAGGATAGGCACAGTTCATCCGCCCGCAGTTCGGCGAAACGCGCCGCCACTTCGGGCGGGCGGCGCTTGATAATGTAAATGACAATATTGGTGTCGAGGAGGTAACGCATCAGAGCATTTCCCGCGCTTCGGCAGGAGCATCGGCAATATCGTCGGGAAAATCATCGGGCAACTCTATACGCGCCAGCGCCTCAAATATTTCCTTGCCGCTGCGACGGGGCTTGCGCAGCACAATTTCTTCACCGCGACGGAATATCTCCACTTCCGTCACGTCGAAATTAAAGTCCTTGGGCAAGCGCACGGCTTGAGAATTTCCGCTTTTAAACACCTTGGTATGCAACATGGCGCACCTCCTTTATGTATTCACACAAGTATATACCGCGTTGCCACGCAAGCAAATTTGTTTGGAATCAAGCAAAGTAAGATCGGGCGCTGAAAAACGTAGCAAGAAGGCATGTCTGGAGAACCGCAGCCCAACACCAGGTTTTTTATCCAGCGCTTTTGGCGGGCTGTCACATCAGCTGTAGCTCAGCCCCATCGCCTCGCGCACATCGCGCATGGTCTCATTCGCCAGCTTGCGGGCTTTCTCGCAGCCGTCGGCGATGATGTTGCGCACCAGGGTCGGGTCTTCCTCGTACATGCGGGCGCGCTCGCGCATCGGCTCCTGCTCTTTCAGCACCGCCTCGATCACCGGCTGCTTGCACTCGATGCAACCAATGCCGGCGCTCTTGCAGCCCTGCTGCACCCATTCGCGCGTGGCACCGTTCGAATAGACCAGGTGAAACGACCATACCGGACATTTTTCCGGATCGCCCGGATCGGTGCGGCGCACCCGTGCCGGGTCGGTGGGCATGGTGCGGATTTTCTTGTTCACGCTCTCCGCATCCTCGCGCAGGGTGATGGTGTTGTTGTAGGACTTGGACATTTTCTGCCCGTCCAGGCCAGGCAGGCGCGAGGCCGCGGTCAGCAGCGCGTCCGGCTCAACCAGGATCATCTTGCCGCCACCTTCGAGATAGCCGAACAAGCGCTCCTTGTCGCCCATGGACAGGTTCTGCTGTTCGTTGAGCAGGGCCTGCGCCGCCTCCAGCGCCTCGTCGTCGCCCTGCTCCTGGTAGCGCTTGCGCATCTCTTCATAAAGCCTGGCGCGTTTGCTGCCAAGTTTCTTCACCGCGGCCTCGGCCTTTTCCTCGAAACCGGCCTCGCGGCCATAGAGGTGGTTGAAGCGGCGCGCGATTTCGCGCGTGAACTCGATATGCGGCACCTGGTCCTCGCCCACCGGCACCTGGTTGGCGCGGTAGATCAGGATATCGGCGCTTTGCAGCAGGGGGTAGCCGAGGAAGCCGTAGGTGCTCAAGTCCTTTTCCGACAGCTTTTCCTGCTGGTCCTTGTAGGTCGGCACGCGCTCCAGCCAGCCCAGCGGGGTCATCATCGACAGCAGGAGGTGCAGTTCGGCATGTTCCGGTACGCGCGACTGGATGAACAGGGTGGCATTGGCCGGATCGACTCCTGCGGCCAGCCAGTCGATCACCATGTCCCAGACGTTGCGCTCGATCACCTCGGGGGTGTCGTAATGGGTGGTGAGCGCGTGCCAGTCGGCAACAAAAAACAGGCACTCGAATTCATGCTGCAACTCCACCCAGTTTTTCAGCACGCCATGGTAGTGGCCAAGGTGCAGGCCGCCCGTGGGGCGCATGCCGGATAAAACGCGTTCCTGATACATGTTGTTCAAACGTCCTTTTTAATGAAGGCCAAATAAAGAAGAGATGAGCGCCATGGTGGCATTGATCATGGGCCACAGAATGACGTTCAGCGCGCCGGAAAACAACAGCACCACCAGGATGATCATGCCGTAGGGCTCGAGGCGCGAATAGGAATAGGCCAGGGGCGATGGCAGCAGGCTGACGGCAATGCGCCCGCCATCCAGCGGCAGCAGGGGTAGCAGGTTGAGCACCATGAGCACGGCGTTGATCGTAATGCCGGCCTTGCCCATCAGCGCCATGGGCAGTCCCAGGCTGTTTTCCGGCATGGACAGCCCGGCCTTCATCACCAGCGCCCAGAACAGCGCCATCACCAGATTAGCCGCGGGGCCGGCAGCGGCGACCCACAGCATGTCCCGCTTGGGGTTACGCAGATGGCTGAAATTCACCGGCACCGGTTTCGCCCAGCCGAACAGGATACCGCCCAGCGCCAGCGTCACCAGCGGCACCAGCACCGTGCCGACAGGGTCGATATGACGCAGCGGGTTCACGCTGATGCGCCCGAGCATGTAGGCCGTGGTATCACCGAAATGCCTGGCGGCGTAACCGTGGGCAGCCTCGTGCAGGGTAATGGCGAAAATCACCGGCAGCGCGTAAACCGCAATTTGCTGAATCAGGGTAAGTTCCATTAAAACAAACCTCGCGTAGCGAAACTTCGCCCCTCTTCTCGCCGGATTGAGCGGCTTTGCCGCCAATCCCGGCGGTGATACCCCTTGCGGGCACTCCCTTTCGGGAGAGAGTTAGGAGAGAGGGGGACGATCAGGGCAAGCTTCATGATCGTCAAGCTTCGAGTCCGAAAGGTTCGAGGCTACCCTTGCCGGCACGAATCAACACCGGCTCGCTGCCGGTCAGGTCGATCACCGTGGACATCCCGATACAGCAACTGCCGGCATCGAGAATCAGGTCCACCTGTTTTTCCAGCCGGTCGCGGATTTCCTCGCCATCGCTCAGCGGATCCTCGTCCCCCGGCAGCATCAGGGTGGAACTCAGCAGCGGCTCTTTCAGTTCATCCAGCAAGGCCAGCGCCACCGGGTGATCCGGCACTCTGAGGCCGATGGTGGCGCGCTTCGGGTGCTGCAGGCGGCGCGGCACTTCCTTGGTGGCCAGCAGAATGAAAGTGTAACTGCCCGGCGTATTGGCCTTGAGCAGGCGATATTGCTGGTTGTCCACCCGGGCGTAGTGCGCCAGCTCGGAAAGATCGCGGCACACCAGGGTGAAATGGTGGCGCTCGTCCACGCCGCGGATATCGCGGATGCGCTGCATCGCGTCCTTGTCGCCAATCTGGCAGCCCAGGGCGTAGCAGGAATCGGTGGGATACACCACCACGCCGCCGTCCCTGATGATGTCCACCGCCTGCCGGATCAGGCGCGGCTGGGGATTGTCTGGATGAATGGTAAAAAACTGTGACAAGTAAAGAATGCTCCTGGTTTCAGGCGCTGATGCGCCGTGCCTCAAATTGTGCCAACTCCGGCCAGCCCTGCCACACCGGCACGCAACCGGACGGCAAGGGAGGCAGCCTGCCCATGTCGAAATAATTATGCGCCGGGCCGTGGTAATCGGAGCCAGCTGAAGCCTGCAACTCATAAAGCTGCGCGAATTCGGCAAAAATGCGGTACTGGTCAACGGTATGGCTGCCTGACACCACTTCCACCGCTTCGCCGCCGGCTTCCTTGAAGGTGTTAAACAGCCCGTGCAGGGTGGTTTTACCCATATCGTAACGGCCCGGATGCGCCAGCACCGCCACGCCGCCGCTGTTCCTGATCCAGCCGATGGCATCGCTCATGTCTGCCCACTGGTGCGACACATGGCCTGGCTTGCCCTTGACCAGAAACTTCTTGAACACCGTTTTCACATCCTTGGCATAACCCTGCGCCACCAGAAAACGTGCAAAGTGAGTGCGGCTGATAATGCGCTCCCTGGCATAGGCACGCGAGCCTTCCAGGCTACCGGTGATCCCCGCCTTGTCCAGCTCCGCCGCAATCGCCACGGCCCGTGTCAGCCTTCCAGCGCGAATCGACTCCAGCCCCGCCAGCAACCCGGGATGGCTTGGGTCCACGCGCAGGCCGACAATGTGAATGGTGCGCTTGTTCCATGTCACGGATATTTCAACCCCGTTGATCAGACTGACGCCCAGCTCCTCGGCCACGATGCGCGCCTGCGCCAGGCCGCCAACATCGTCATGATCGGTCAGCGCCATGATTTCAACGCCTTTGGATGCAGCGTAAGTCACCAGCTCGGCTGGCGTGTAGGAACCGTCGGAAATGGTGGAGTGACTGTGCAAGTCAATCTTTGGCATGCAGGGGGAACTTGTAAGAAGGACGTTAATCATAGCAAAATGCTCGATCTATTGAAATGAAGCCACCCAAAAATGAAATTCCTGTTCGATTTTTTCCCCATCATCCTGTTCTTCGCCGCCTTCAAGCTATATGGCATCTACACCGCCACCGCAGTCGCCATGGTTGCCACTTTCGGCCAGATTGGCTGGGTCTGGTACAGGCATCGCAAGGTGGAGACCATGCTGTGGGTGAGCCTGGCCATCATCACGCTGTTCGGCGGCGCGACCCTGTTCCTGCATGACGAGACCTTCATCAAGTGGAAGCCCACCGTGCTGTACTGGCTGTTTGCCGTGACGCTGGCCGCAAGCGCGGGCCTGTTCCGCAAAAATCTCATACGCACCATGATGGAAAAGCAGTTCTCCGCCCCGGATTTCGTGTGGCGCAACCTGAATCTGAGCTGGATGGGGTTCTTCCTGTTGATGGGCATGCTCAATCTTTATGTTGCCTTCAACTACTCCACCGATGACTGGGTCAACTTCAAACTCTTTGGCAGCATGGGGCTGATGTTCGCCTTCGTCATTCTGCAGGGCCTGATGTTGTCCAAGTATATTGAAGAAGAGAAAGGCTCCTGATGCTCTACGCCATTCAGGGCGAGGATGCGCCGGACAGTCTCGCACAGCGCCTCGCCACCCGCCCGGCGCATCTGGCGCGCCTCACGGAACTACAGCAGAATGGCCGCCTGCTGCTGGCCGGGCCTTTTCCCGCCATCGACAGCAATGATCCAGGACCGGCGGGGTTCACCGGCAGCCTGATCGTGGCGGAGTTTCCCTCGCTGCAGGAAGCACAGTCCTGGGCCGAGGCCGACCCCTATGTGGCCGCTGGGGTTTATGCCAGGGTCAGTGTCAAACCGTTCAGGAAAGTATTGTGACCACGATAGAAGAAATGCAACAAAGACTTGCCACACTCGCGCCGGAAACGATCGAAATCGGCGACGACAGCGCGCTCCACGCCGGACACGCTGGCGCCAGGAGTGGCGGCGGACATTACAATCTCACCATTGTGTCACCCCAGTTTGAGGGATTGTTAACCATCAAGCGCCATCGCCTGATATATAATGCCCTCGGCAATCTGATGCAAACCAAGATCCATGCCTTGAGCATAAATGCCTATGCACCTGGAGAGCTTTAAGGCCGCTTGACCCTGTGTTTTATTACCCTTGTCCAATCATGTTAAGGAACTGTAAATGATGTCAATCAAATCACGCATTCTGCTGGCCAGCGCAGCATCACTGCTTACCCTGAGCGCCTGCAACGCCGACGAAAATGCAAAAAACGCCGCTCCTGTTGCAAAGAGTGAGTCTGCCGCCACCGTGAACGGCTCACCCATCAGCAAAAACCGCGTCGAAATGCTGATCAAGCAGCGCGCGGGCATGGGCCAGCCGGACAACGCCGAGACACGCAAGTCCATCATCGACCAGTTGGCGATGCAACTGCTGGTTTCCCAGGAAGCACTCAAGAAAGGCCTGGACAAGACCCCTGAAGTCATGGACCAGATCGACCTGACCAGGCAGTCCATCCTGGCCAATGCCTTCGTGCAGGACTACATCAAGAACAACCCGGTCAGCGACGACATGCTGAAAGCCGAGTATGACAAGATCAAGGCCCAGATGACCGGCAGCGAATACAAGGCGCGCCATATCCTGGTGGAAAAGGAAGCTGACGCAAAAGACATCATCGCCAAGCTGAAAAAAGACCTCAAGGCTTTCGAAAAACTGGCCAAGGAAAAATCCAAAGACCCGGGTTCAAAGGCGCAGGGCGGCGATCTTGGCTGGTTTGATGCACGCAGCATGGTGCCGGAGTTTGGCGAGGCAGTGGCCAAGCTGGAAAAAGGCAAATTTACTGAAGCGCCGGTAAAATCCCAGTTTGGCTATCACGTCATCATGCTGGAAGATTCCCGTCCGCTCCAGGCGCCTCCATTCGACCAGGTCAAGCCGGGCTTGTCCCAGCAGGTACAGCAGCAGAACCTGAAAAAGCTGGTTGACGACATGAAGGCCAAGGCCAAGATCGAGATCACGGATGCAGCGGCCCCCGCGGCAGCGGCACCAGCCAAGTAAGACAGCATTCGGCAATGCAATAAAGGCGGCCTGCGGGCCGCCTTTTTCATTTTGGCTTTAGAAGCTACAATGTCATATCAATTTTCGCCCCAGACCCCGGCATGATCAAAAAAATCGACATCGCACAGCTGTTTCCCGGCATGTACATCCACGACCTGAATTGCGGCTGGATGGATCACCCCTTTGCAACCAACCGTTTTATCGTCAAGGATGAAAATGTTGCCGTGGAACTGCGCGGAATCGGCGTCCACGAGTTATACATCGACACCAGCAAGGGGCTGGATATTGCCGAGGGCAAGACGCGGGAGGAAGTCAGCGATGAAATCCAGGAGCAAATCCTGCACATCGCTGAAGACAAACCCACGCCGGTTGCTGCCGTCTCCCTGGCCGAAGAAGCGTTCCGCGCGCGCAAGCTGCACGGCGAGGCCAACCGCATCGTCAAGGGCATCATTACCGACATTCGCCTGGGCCAGCAGATCGAGATGGAAAAGGTGGAACCGCTGGTGGAAAGCATGGTGGACTCGATTTTCCGCCACCAGGATGCATTGATCCCGCTGGCGCGCCTGAAAACCCACGATGAATATACTTTCCAGCACTCGGTCTCGGTTTGTGCGCTGATGGTTGCCTTTGCCCGTGGCTTGAAGCTATCGCGCGACATCATCAAGGAAATCGCCATCGGCGCCCTGCTGCACGATGTCGGCAAGGCCAAGGTGCCGGACAGCATCCTGAACAAGCCGGCCAAGCTGACCGATGCCGAATTCAGCAAAATGCAATCCCACGTGGTGCAGAGCATCATCATTCTGCAGAACACGCCCGGCATCAGCCAGATTGCCCTCGATGTGGCAGGACAGCACCATGAGCGCTTCGATGGCACCGGCTACCCCAACAAGCTGAAGGGTGATGAAATCTCGCTCTACGGTCAGATGGGCGCGATTGTCGACGTGTACGACGCCATCACTTCCGAGCGCGTCTATCACAAGGGCATGCCCCCCACCGAGGCGCTCAGGAAACTGCTGGAATGGAGCAAATACCACTTCGCCCCGGAAATGGTGCAGTCCTTTATCCGCACCCTCGGCATCTACCCCAGCGGCTCACTGGTGCGTCTGAGCAGCAACCGCCTCGGCATCGTGCTGGAACAGAACACGGAAAAGATGCTGCAACCGAAGGTAAAAGTGTTTTTCCACGCCAGCAAGCAGCATTACCTCCCGCCGGAAGAAATCGACCTGGCGCGCCACAACTGTGAGGACAAGATTGTCAGCCATGAAGCGTTCGAGAAATGGGGCATCGACCCCGCCAAGTGGCTGCCCAGCTAGGGAAACCCTGAACAAGTGGTCATTGCGAGGAACGAAGTGACGAAGCAATCTCGCAACTCTTTGAAAAACAAGATTGCCTCGCTCCGCTCGCAATGACCTCACGTACTTGTTCAGGGGCTTCCTGGACCTCGACGGCGACGGCATCAAGACCGGCACCGGCTGGGTATCTGCCGACGACGGCATGCTGGTCATGGACCGCAACGGCAACGGCAGCATCGACACTGGCCGCGAACTGTTCGGCGACAGCACCCTGAAGAGCAACGGCAACATCAGCAGCGCGGACGCCCAGTTCACCGGACTGCAAATCTGGCGCGACCTCAACCAGGACGGCATTTCTCAGGGCGACGAACTTTTCACCCTCAACAGCCTCGGCATCGCTTCCATCAGCACCGCCCAAACCGCCAACAGCCAGACCCTCGCCAATAAAAACCAGATCGCCGGTCTTGGGACCTACACCCGCACTGATGGCAGCACTGGTACATCAGGCGATATGAGCGGAAGGGTCGCTGCGCAGCAGCGGGGAACCCACCGGCCTACTCCTTGCGGGTGCAACCTCGCCGCCGATACCTTCCACCGCGAATTCACCAGTACGCTCGACACCAGCACGGTCTGTGCGCTGCCCGACATGCAAGGCAGCGGCGTGCTGCGCGACCTGAGGCAAGCCGCCACCCAATCGGCCACCCTGCAAAACCTGCTCACCCAATACAGCGCCGCCACCACCCGCGAAGCCCAGCTTGCCCTCCTCGACCAACTGCTCGACGCTTGGGCCGACACCGGCGGCATGGCGGAAAGTTTGGATGAGCGCATGGACGATGGCGGTGCGCTCAAGGCTGCGAATGATGGGGTGTGGAGAGTGGCGGCGTGAAAAAACGTCCCGTTTCAATCCAAAAGTCGTATGCAAAATTTGCATTGGTAGCTTGTTAACCATGACGCTATTCAAATAGAATAATATTATGTCGGCATTAATTGTGTTTATTTGTATTGCCCATTAGCTGTTTCTGATGGGAGCCTGGATCGTCTGGAAATAACCTGCGATAGCCCAACAAGCCTCTCGAACCGGGCTTGATGCGTTGGCATGGAAACACAAATCGAATTCGGATTCTGAGCAGGAGAGGATGAATATGATGTTCATGAGAAAAAACAAAGCGAAGCTGACCCCTTTGGCCCGGAAATCACCAAGGCGCAGTACGACGCCATGACGGACTATGCAAATCAAGTACGCACAGATTCGACTTCGACATATTTCCTGGGTGGTGATGGCTTGGGACTGAATTGCGCAACCTTTGCAAGGAACCTGCTGGATGCCGGGAATGTGCCGCATCCGGATATTGAGGTTCACCCATACGAGTACCTGCCTTACTCTGTCGTGGAGCAGCGTGTATTGGACGGGCTTATGGACTTCGGTAAATGGCTGGGTGAGTTTTTTAAACCCCTCGACAACGCCATCGACGACCTCTTCACCGCCGCCCAAAAATTCCGCCTCGTCTTCGACCCCCTCACCCTGGACCTCGACGGTGACGGCCTGGAAACCGTCGGCATCGATCCCAACGCCCCCACCCTCTTCGACCACAACGCCGACGGCATCAAGACCGGCACCGGCTGGGTATCTGCCGACGACGGCATGCTGGTCATGGACCGCAACGGCAACGGCA